>NZ_JBSSBV010000045.1:0-21075 GCF_054059115.1 Thermostichus sp. MS-CIW-26 | reverse complement strand
CGGGATACCGCCATTCTGGTTGGAAACAAACAGAATGCTATCGCTGCATAGTTGAACAGTGATGTTCAGCAGTGTTCAGCGTAAATGTATCAGGTATCAACACTCCACCACAAGTCCACCCCAACAGCGAGGATCCCCTAGGGCTCAAAGGGCAAGGATTCGCGTCCCTCCTTGGCTGGTCTGGGCTTGGTCGATTTCTCCACTTCCTTGGCCTCCACCGTGATCGCCTGGGCAGCCCGACGGCGCTCCTCTTCCACCAATTGCTGTAAGTTCTCCGGCAACGGCTCCCGCGAGAGCAGGAAAGTCTGCACCGTTTGGAAGATATTAGAGACAAGGATGTAGAGCAAAACCCCTGCCGGCAGAGGGAAGAACAGGAACATCGCCGAGAACAGCACAGGGGTGATCCGAGCCATGGAACTTTGGCTGGGATCCTCTTTGCCGGTATCCTGTCCGGCATTGGTTAGGTACTGGTTCAGGTAAATGGACACCCCAAAGATGACGATCATGGCGATGATATCCCAGTGGATGGTGCCATCCTCGTCGAAGGCTCCCACACGGCCCAACTTGTCGATGAACAGAAAGCCAGTCTCAGAGGCCAAACCGGGAATAGACACCTGCACGGTCACATCCCCCGGCTGCAGAGCCAGCAAGGTGCCATCCGGCTTGATCTGGGCACGATCTTCTCCTTTGGTGATCTTCCAGGTGGGCTGTAACAGATTGGGATCCCCACCCGCTTCGGCCACCAACTGCTCAAAAGGCTTGCCCCCCGGCCCTTGAAGCAAAAATTGCACCTCTTCCCCGACGGCAATCTTGGTGCCTTTGGGTTCCACCAGCACCACCGGCTTGTGAAGAGAGTCGGTGACAAAAATGTTCTTGCTGGGGCTGACGTAGGGAGCTGGTACCACCTCAGCCGCCACTTCCGCCGGCAGGATCTGCAAGTTGACATCGTAGGTTACTGCCGCAAAAGGGGATCCCCGCAGGGTGGCAAACAGGGCAAACAGCACCGGCATTTGAATGAGCAGTGGCAGGCAGCCCCCCAAGGGATTGGCCCCCAGCTCGCTGTAAAGCTTGGCCTGGGCTTCCCGAAGCTTTTGCGGGTCGTCTCGGTATTTCTCCTGGAGTTCTCGCATCCGCCGCTGCATCACCGGGCTGATCACCTTCATGCGCCGCATGTTGCGGATGGATCCCACATTGAGCGGGTAGAGGGCAAAGCGGATCACCAACGTCAGGAAGATAATGGCCAGTCCATAGCTGGGCACGATCCCATAGAAAAAATCCAGGATCGGCAGCATGACGTTGTTGGAGAGAAATCCGACTCCGAAGTCCATGAGGGGCGCTGGCAAATGTCCGTAACCATTGTAATGGCTTCCGTTCGGTTGACGAGGGCGTTTTCAGGGTTTGTCCCCTGGATCCGTCAGATAGACCTGAGAAAGGTAAGTGATTGAGCAGACTCAAGCTTATCCACCCTCTGAGCAGGGATCCCAAGGCCCAACAAGAACCCCCCGCCGGCAGTTGCCTAGCAGTCCTTTCTTCCCCTATGATGAGAAACACTTGATCCTCGGTAGCTCAGCGGTAGAGCGGTCGGCTGTTAACCGATTGGTCGCAAGTTCGAATCTTGCCCGAGGAGTATGTCCAAGCTGATCAAAGTCGATCAAAAAAACCGGATCTGGAATCCTCTCCTTCCAAGACAGCTCTGAGCATGCTGAGCGAAAGGAGGAGACAAAAACCAAGTCTCTTGCCGAGGATGGGGCGTCTCCCAGCGTTGAGCCAGACGTGGGTGGAGAAAATGGAAGCTGGCTGAGGATTCCGTCCCGCCGACGTGAACTGTTCCCGGCGAAGTGTCAAGAGTCTCTGTCCTTTGGGGCAAGGAGTATGTCAAAATACCCTCTGGCTGTCTATTCCCAATCCGAGGGTGCTTGCTGTGATCGACCTGTCGCGGATCCCTGCCCAACCCAAGCCCGGCCTGCTCAACCTCTTGATTGAGATTCCCGGCGGCAGCAAAAACAAGTATGAGTTTGACAAAGACATGGGAGCAATGGCGCTGGATCGGGTGCTCTATTCCTCGGTGCAGTACCCTTACGACTACGGCTTTGTGCCCAATACGCTGGCCGGGGATGGGGATCCCTTGGATGGCTTGGTGATCATGGATCAGCCCACTTTCCCAGGGTGTGTGGTCACGGTGCGCCCCTTGGGCATGTTGCAGATGATCGACGGCGGGGATCCGGATGAGAAGCTGCTGTGTGTGCCTGCTAAGGATCCC
This sequence comes from Thermostichus sp. MS-CIW-26, assembly GCF_054059115.1. NCBI lineage: Bacteria > Bacillati > Cyanobacteriota > Cyanophyceae > Thermostichales > Thermostichaceae > Thermostichus > Thermostichus sp. MS-CIW-26. Next base: position 18,815 of record NZ_JBSSBV010000045.1, on the reverse strand, counting down.
CGCTATGCTTCGGTGACCAAGCTGGAAGACATCGCCCAGCACCGCCTGGATGAGATTGCGGAGTTTTTCGCCACCTACAAGCGCTTGGAAAAGAAAGAAACCCAGATCTTGGGCTGGAAAGGCTTGGCCGAAACCGAGGCGATTATTGCCAGCAGCATTGCGGCCTGCAAACAACCCCAATAGACATCTCTAAGGGATGCGAACAGAAAGAGCTTCCTGGCGATGTTGCAACAGTCGCTCTGGGGTGAGGGGCCCTTCGATGTGTTGCCAAGGCAAGGGATCCCCTGGATCCCAGTGGCTGTGCACGTAGTAATCCAGAGGCGGCAGTTGCCCTTTAAGCGCTTTGAAAGCGCGCCGGTAGCTCCCCAAAGATTCCCCAAAGTCCCGCGCCAACTGCAAGACCTTTCCCACCCGCCGATCCCCTCGCGAGATGAGGGCCTGGATCACGGACCAGCTATAGCTTTCCGGGCGCAACTCCACCCCCAAGGGACGCAGGTGTTTCTGGAAAAACTGCAGTTTTTTCTCGGCTTGGGGATCCACTCCGTGCCACTGAAAAGGGGTGTGGGCTTTGGGCACAAAGGTGCTGCAACCCAGCGTCAGGCGCAGGCCGGGAGCCGCTTTTTTGAGCTCTTGGAAAAGGGCTACTGTGGCCTCCAAATCCGCCTGGGTTTCCGCCGGGATCCCTACCATGCCGTAGAACTTAATGCCCTTCAGACCTCCAGCCTGGGCGTGGGCTGCTGCTGCCAAGATTTCCGGGTTGCTTAACTTCTTGTTGATGATCTGGCGCAGTTGTTCTGAGCCACTTTCGATGGCCACCGTAATGGACTGGCTGCCCCGGCGGGAGAGTACCTGCGCCAGACGTGGGGTTACGGTAGCGGTGCGCACCGAGGCCAAACTGAGACGCACCTGCTCGAAGCGATCCTGGGCCAAGTGCTCCAGCAACTGCTCAAATTGGGGGTGTTGGGTTACAGAAGCCCCCAGCAACCCAATCCGCTGAGTGACCTGCAGCCCCCGCTCTACCGCCGGGATCAAATGCCCCTCCACATCCGCCACCCGGAAAGGCAGGGTGAGATAGCTGGCCAGGCAAAACCGACACATCTCCGGGCAGCTGCGCACCACCTCCACCATGTAGATGCTCTCCCAGGCCGCTTTGGGGGTGACTACTGTGGAAACCGAGAGGGTGTTGCCGCGGAAGGTGTGTTTGCGAATGGAGCTAGGGATCCCGGCCACTTTGGGGAGCACCTTCTCCACCGGGCCGTCGGGCTCCCGGTATTGGGGTTCATACAAGCCGGGCACATAGATCCCTGGCACCTGCGCTAGCGCCTGCAATTTCTCAGCCCGGGATCCCTGGCGCACCTCCCGATAGACCTCGATCATCTTCTCCAGAAGACCTTCCCCATCCCCCAACAAGATCAGGTCAAAAAACTCGGCAAAGGGCTCAGGGTTGGCTGTCAGTACCGGGCCGCCGCCAAAGACCAAGGGGTGGGCTTCTTCCCGCTCCTCAGATCTGGGAGGGATCCCGTGTCGTTCCAGCAGAGCCAGGATATGAACATAGTCCAGCTCCCAGGACAAGGAAAAGCCGAACAGCTCCGGCTCCCGGGGCAGGGGCTCAGCCAAGTCTGTAAAGAGGCGGGAGACGGCCACATCCCGGCGGCTGGCCAGCAGACTCCAGATGACTTGATAGCCCAGGCTGGTGATCCCCACTGCGTAGGTGTTGGGGAAGGCGTAGATTACCCGCACCGCGTCGGGGTCAGGCGTGGCCGGGGCAAAGAGCAACTGCTCCAGGGCAAACTCTGAACTAGCCAAGGGATCCCGCTGTGTTGGATTGAGGTTTGGGTTCTGGCTCGGAAGAGTTTTGATTTGCCTGCCGAACTTTTTTGGCTCCTGCATGCTAACAAAAGCTAGCATCTTTCACCAATGCAGATTGCCGGAACAGGGCAGTTCTGCCCAAGCAGGCAGGAAAACCCCACATGCGCCATTGCGGTCTCGGTGCAACCGCGATCCCCTGCAGCAAAACTCATTCCAAAGCCCAGACTTCCGGCAGAAGCCGCCCTCTACGAGCAAAGTGTACGGGCAAAGTGAGGGTAGAGCGTATATCATTACCCCTTCGGCTGGGCAATGTCGAACTCGGCGTCGTAGTCGAAGTCCTCCTCTTCGTCAGCCCAGTCTTCTTCCAGCCTATCGTCCCCCGCCAGCTCCTCTTCCTCCAGGCGGCGCTTTTCTTCGTATTCCTCATCCTCTAGGCCCAAAGCAGCCCGCTCTGCCCGCCGCCGGAAGCGCTCCAGTGCCGCCGGAGTGATGAAGGGATAGGGCAACCCTTGCGCTTGGGCTTCCTCCAGCGCTGCGCGGTAGCTCTCCACTTCCTTGATGTCGATTTTCCAACCGGTGAGGCGGGCTGCCAGGCGCACATTTTGCCCCTCTTTGCCAATGGCCAAGCTGAGCTGGTCGCTGTTGACCAACACATGGGCCTGCTGGATTTCCGGATCCACTAGCCGCACCTCCACCACCTTGGCCGGGCTGAGGGCGTTGGCAATGTAGGTGGCAGGATCCGGCGACCAGCGGATGACATCGATTTTCTCGTTGCGCAGCTCTGCTACCACCGCCTGAATCCGGGATCCCCTCGCGCCAATACAGGCCCCCACTGGATCCACGTCCCGCTCCACCGTATCGACCGCAATCTTGGTACGTGGCCCCACATTTCGGGAAGGGGGGTTGGCCTCCCGCGCCACTGCCACAATCCGCACGATATCCTCTTCAATTTCTGGCACCTCGTTGGCAAACAGGTTCACCACCAAGCCAGCATCGGCCCGGGAAACCAAAAGCTGTGGCCCCCGCCGGGATCCCTCATAGACTTTCTTGAGATAGACCTTCATCACCGCGTTGGGAGTGTAGCGATCGCTGGCCAGCTGTTCCTTCTTGGGCAGTTCTGCTTCCACCTCAGGTTGTCCGAAACCGCTGGATACCGACATGATCACCGTCTGCCGCTCGGTGCGCAGCACCCGTGCCTGCAGTACGGTTTTTTCCAGATCGCGGAACTCTTCCTGAATCAGACGGCGCTGCTGATCCCGTAACTTTTGCGCCAGCACCTGCTTGGTTTGGATGGCCGCCATGCGGCCAAATTCCGCCTGTTGTGGGGTGACATCATCTGTGACTTCCCAGCCTACTTCGGCTTCTGGGTAATCCTGCTGCACATCGTACAGAGAGATCTCATGGTCGGGGTTTTGCACCTGCTCAACGATGGCTTTGGTGGCCAAAACGCGAAAGCCTCCTGCCTCCACATCCAACTCCACATCGAAATTGCGGAAGTGGTCTTCTGCAAAGACCACATCTCGCTGGATGGTTTTGCGGTAGCGTTCGTAGCCCTTGAGCAGCGCCTCTCGCAGGGCATCGGTGACCACATGGCGGGGCAAGTTGCGCTCCCGCGAGATCATCTCCACCATTTCCGCCAAACCCGGCAGAGGCACCATCGCCATAACCACTGTCCTCCTGCACAAACTTCGTGAAACTTGCTGTTGCTATTGCTCCACAGCGGGAACTGAACCCGCATCTCTGATGCGAAGGGAGGGCCGCACCACCTGCGGTCAAACGCTCTCTCTATCTCCGGTCTCCTAGTCAGTTTCCGATGAGAGGGCAACCCGCTGCACCGAAGCGCGGGGCAACTGAACTCGCCGCCCCTTGAGGGATAAGGCAACCCTCTCCTCATCCCGACCCAGCAGGTGTCCTGACCAAACGGCTTTGCCCTTGTAGGGTGGATCCAAGGTCACCTCCACCGCGAATCCCTTGAAAACCACAAAGTCGCGATCGCTGGTGAGAAGGTTGCTGATGCCAGGGCTGGACACCTCCAACACGTACTGGCCTGGGATCAGATCCACCCGATCCAGCTCGACTTCTAAGGCTTGGCTCATGGCTTCGCAATCGGCATGGCTGGTTTCTCGGTCGGGATCCAGTGGGCGGATATCCACCCGCAGAACTGGCGGATGCTGGTTGGTGTGGAAAACCATCTGCACCAACTGGTATCCCAGTTGAGCGGCCAAGGGACGGGCCAAGCTCTCCAACTGTGGAATAAGAGGGTGAACCATAACCAACTTGTCACCAACCGGGTGTTGCCGCCAGATCCAAACCCCTTTGAGCCGGAGCTGGCAAAGGGGACAGTAAGCCCCCTCAAAAAGCAAAGAAGTGGGTACCACCCACTCCCCGTTGCTATCGCGGAGCTCCTTGAGGCTCGCCCAGAATCAGTACAGACTTCGAGCGCATCCCCCCTACCTCCTAATTTAGAAGATCTCCTCCGGTTTTGTCATGGGAATCCCCAAAAGCCAACATCTATAATGTGGACAACTGCGGATTTGCCCAGATATCCAGCCGCGTTTTGTGGGGTTTCCTATGACTGTTGCCTTTTCCTACCCGATCTTCGGCCCCAGCATTCAGTGCCCCCACTGTCGGCAAACGATTGCGGCCCTCACCCTGACCGATACCTACCTCTGCCCTCGCCACGGTGCGTTTGAGGCGGATGCCGAACAAGAGGAGCTGGTACACCTGCAATCCGGACGGCGCTGGCGCTTTTGGGAAGGTCGCTGGTTTCGTCAGCACACCCACGCCGATGGGATCCGTTTTGAGATTCATGAAGAGTTGGATCGGCTGCGCATGCAAGGGATGCGAGCCACTCAGGTGATCGTGGCCGAGCGCTACCGCCAGCTGCTCACCCCTTATCTGGAGCAGGGATCCCACCGTCGCCCCGGCCCACCTCGCCTCTATGGCTTGCCCGTCAGCTTCAGCTCCCAAATCCCAGAGGATAGGGGTGGATCCCCTCAGCGCTGGCGGGTGATCAACTTTGAGCTGACCTACGAGATCGACCCGGCCATGCGGCAGCCGCAATCCCGTCTGCAACTGTGTGATTAGACTGTGTGATTAGAAAGGCGAACAGGTAGAGAGCTGTTGGAAAATTGGTGGCTGCTCAAGTCTTCTAGAACTGGAAGTTTCCTTCCGCGGCGGGAAGCGCTATGCCTTGATAGGTGTAGCCAATGAATCTCGGCTGGTCAGGCATATAAAACCGCTCCAGTTGCTCAAACCGAAACCCCGCTTCTCGGATCAACCGGGCCATATCTCGGTTGAGGTTGCAGCCATCTGCAATCACTTTTTGGAGGGGGTTGAGACGATTTTGCCATCTTTGCACCTGGGGATCCTCGCTGAGGCCGTGTTCGAGAAAAAACAGCTTGCCCCCCGCTCGCAACACCCGCCGGATTTCCCCTAAAGCCTTGGCCACATTGGGAATGCTGCACAATGTCCAGGTGCTAACCACGCTATCAAAACTCTGGCTTGGAAAAGGCAGTTTCTGGGCATCCGCCACCTGCCAATCAACGGCGATGGGAGAAGAGGCAATGCGCCGACGAGCCAGGGATCCCATGCCGGGATTGGGATCTACCCCTGTGATCTTTCGAATGTGCTCTGGGTAGCAGGATAGGTTGAGGCCGGTGCCAAAACCAATCTCCAGAACGGATTCCTGCACATGGGCCAGAAGCTGCCGCCGATAGCGCTCTATCCGTTCCCCCGAGAGGGCCAGATCCAACAGTTGCGGGAAGATCACTCGGCGATAGAGCATGACTCTAGTCAATAATAAGCTCAACTATACTGAAAATAATGTATAATATGTTCAGTACGGATTACTACCAGTTGATCTTTCTGTTTACTTTCGAGTCTGCCAACATGGTAGCCAAAGCAAAGCAGAAAATTGGTAGTAAGACGACACGGAAACTGCGCTTTGGGTATTCTACTCAAAGCTTTGCGGGATACCGCCATTCTGTTTGGAAACAAACAGAATGCTATCGCTGCATAGTTGAACAGTGATGTTCAGCAGTGTTCAGCGTAAATGTATCAGGTTCATGCAACCATTCCCAGATATTCAGGCATTCATCTTTGAGCAGCTTAAACCGTCTGGACAGGTTGCGGTTGAGCGGTCACCTTCAGGGAGTGGAGGGCATAGCAGGCCAGCAACCAATTGAGCAGGCGGGCCACCACACGAGCGGTTTGCCGCGTTGCGGATCCCACCGCCACCCCTCCCAGCGAAAGGCCAACCACAGGACGAGCGGCAAAGATGGCCTCACAGGTCTGCAACAGTTGCGGCCAACTCACCCCCCCTGGCTCTGGGTGATGCACCGCGGGCGCCAAGGAAGGATCCAACACACTGCAGTCCACCACCAAAAACACCGGTTGATCCGGCAAAGAGGCCACCACCTGCTGGGGATCCCAGCCATCTTGGGCCCAGAATATTGGGCTGTGGTGGGCTTTCAGCCATGCGTAGGCGCGCGCACTGCCGCTGCGCAATCCCACATGGATCACCGGCAGCTTGTGCTGATAGAGCAACTCCACCCAGGCAGCACTGCCATAGCTTGTATCTTGATCCGGCTGGGTCATCTCCGGGGGCGGCATCAGGTTGGCATGAGCGCTGCAATGCACCACACTCAGAGTTGGGTAGTGCTTCCAGAGGGCACGAATGGCCCCCCAACTGGCGGCCAAGACCGAAGGCAACAGCACCGGCCATTGTTGTCGTCTCCAAGCTTGAGTCACCGCCGCCTCACACATGCCGTAGGGAGGCTCATCCACCAGCCCCGGCAACTGCGCCACCGCCAGCTTATCCACATCGATCCCCAACCTCGGCTCGAAGGCACACAGCTCCGAACCGGCATTGAGAATGGCCATCGGAGCCTGAGTATCGTGGCCAAAGGCGGTGGGAATGAGAATGACCCTAGCGTTGGATTGCGAGCTGGGATGGAGGGACCACTGGGCCATGGGCGCTGTTCCTTTTCCAGAAAGCTGTGGGTCTCCGGCTTGTTCTATGGTGGCCTACAGGGCGCCCAGGGATCCGTCTGAGGGCCAGCCAGTCTGCTACGAAAGATTACAGTTCCCAGGCGGAACTGGGGCCAAAAATCGAGTCAGTGGTAGATTCAAAGTGCTTCGCGCCGCAAACCGCGGTTTGGACAAGGCAAACCACCGCAAACCACAACGAGTTGAGAAAGGTAGACTATGGCTGTGATGGAAGGCGATCCTCGTCAGGGAGCAAAGCTGCCTCTATTTGGGGGATCCACCGGGGGGCTGTTGAGCGCAGCCGAAACCGAAGAAAAATACGTCATCACCTGGACGGGCAAGCCGGGGCAGGTGTTTGAAATGCCCACCGGCGGCGCTGCCGAAATGGTGGAAGGCAAAAACTTTCTCACCTTTGCCCGCAAAGAGCAGTGTTTGGCGCTGGGTGCCCAGTTGAGATCCGACTACAAGATCAACGACTACCAGATCTTCCGCATTCCGGCGGGTGGAGAGCCTGTGTTGGTGCATCCCAAAGACGGCGTCTTTCCCGAGAAGGTCAACGAAGGCCGTGAGCCCGTCGGCAAAGTGGATCGCAACATCGGCAAAAACAAAGAGCCGATTACCTACAAGTTCACCGGCGGGAAACCCTGGGACTAAGTCCAGCGGCCCTTGTCTTGTCGGATCCCCTGGTCAATTCAGGGGATCTTTATTTGTTCGCGGGCACCTGGTTCTGGAGCGGTTGCCGACGGCCCTCACCCCCAGCCCCTCTGCTGTTGCTTGTCCCTTTTGGGAAGAGTCGGGCTGCCCCTGGCGAAGAAAAGCCCCAGCCCACCCGGGGCTGGAGCCATACCCGAAAAAGCCCGGGATCCCTGAGGCAGGATCTGGGCCAACCTACTTGGCAATCGCCGCGAAGAACTCCTTGGATTTCACTGGGTCGGGGTGCATGGTTTTCTGGCCGGGCTGCCAGTTGGCCGGGCAAACTTCATCGGGGTGAGATTGCACGTATTGGATAGCTTGCAGGGTGCGCAAGGTTTCATCCACACTGCGGCCAAAGGCCAGGTTGTTAATGGTGGCGTGCTGGATGATCCCTTCTTTGTCGATGATGAACAGGCCGCGCAGCGCCACACCGGCCTCCGGATCCAGAACATTGTAGGCAGCGCTGATCTCCTTTTTCAGGTCAGAGACCAGAGGATACCTTAGCTCGCCCACCCCTCCGGCTTTGCGGTCGGTCTGGATCCAGGCCAAGTGAGAGTATTCGCTGTCCACCGAGACGCCCAGGATCTCGGTATCCAGCTTGGCAAAGTCGTCATAGCGGTCGCTAAAGGCCGTGATCTCCGTTGGGCAGACAAAGGTGAAGTCCAAGGGGTAGAAGAACAGCACCACATACTTCTTACCCCGGTAGTCGGAGAGCTTCACCGTCTTGAATTCCATGTCATAGACGGCGGTGGCCGAAAAATCGGGAGCAGCTTGGCCAACCCGCAGACATCCTTCCTGAGACATCAATCCACGCTCCTTGCGGTAAAGTGCAAACGTAAACCAAACCTAACATACCATACTCATAATGAGTTTGTCTTAATCCGAGGGCTAGGGAGGGATCCCAACTGCCGGGATCCGGATAATGCCCATTTTTCCATGCTGATCGGCTCAGCTCTGCAAGGGATCCCATGAGAGTGGCGCTGGAGTTCCTCTATCACTTTTGTTGTGACCGCTGTCGGCGGTGGTGGAGCCAGGCCGATGTGGAGCCCCAACCTGGGGATCGCCTGTATTGCCCCTATTGCGGCCATCAAAATTGCGTGGAGCGCATCGATACCTTTCGCAATGCTGCGCGGGGCAGTTGCCTGACCCGTCCCCCCGATGCCCCTTCTCCAGATCCGCATCCGCCCTCTGAAAAATCCGGGGATCGGCCTCAGGAGAAGCGATCCCCAATCTAGTTATCCTGGGCAAACCCAGTCCTCTTGCCCCTATGGGGCAGCCAGCCGCTAGAGCCTGTCAACCATTCAACGCATCCGCCAGAGTTCCCCGTTGCGAAGATGACCACAGGTAGAGGTCAACCTCAGGCGAGGAAGAATCCACCAGATAGCGACAGAGGCGGCGCTCTTCCAGGATGGCGGTGGAGCAGCAGCAACTGTAGACTTCCAGATAGTCGTCCGGCTCCGCCTCAAAAATCGCCTGCTGGCCGGGAAAGAGGGTGCGCTCCCAGTGGCCGGGGATCGTGCGGATCACCTGAACCTGTCCGGAACAGTTGACAAAAGCGTATCTTTTCATTGCGTTTTTTTAATTGCGTTAAGAAAAACTTATTGCCCTTAAAATAGGCTACCATCCCTGATCCCCAAGCGGCAATAGTAAGCCACCAAGACGGGGATCGCTCTTCCTGACTGGCTTTGGGAGATTTGTTCTCTCAGCTTATTGGGGTTGAGAGAATGGGATCCCGAGGAGAAGCCTGCCCTGGTAAACTGAGGGGAAGAGTCTGAAGATATCCTTAAGTTGGCCTTCACCATTCCGAGATCAGCAAGGGGGCACATCGTGGACAACAAGTTGGGGCTAGAGATCATCGAAGTCGTGGAGCAGGCTGCCATTGCCGCCGCCCGCTGGATGGGCAAAGGGGACAACAAGACCGCCGACCAGGTGGCTGTAGAGGCCATGCGGGAGAAACTCAACCAGATCCCTATGCGCGGTCGCATCGTCATCGGGGAAGGAACCCGCGATGAGGCCCCCATGCTCTACATCGGCGAAGAAGTGGGCATCTGTACCCACCCGGATGCTGAGCAGTTCTGCCGTGTGGAAGAGCTGGTGGAGATCGATATTGCTGTGGATCCCTGTGAGGGCACCAACCTGGTGGCCAAAGGCCAAAACGGCTCTATGGCGGTGCTGGCCATCTCTGAGAAAGGTGGCCTTCTCCATGCCCCGGACATCTACATGCAGAAGCTGGCAGCTCCGCCCCAGGCCAAGGGCAAGGTGCACATCGACTATCCGCCAGAGAAAAATCTCAAGATCATCGCCGAAAGCCTGGATCGGGAGGTGTCGGATCTGACGGTGGTGGTCATGGATCGCAAGCGCCACCTCGATCTGATTCGCCAAATTCGAGAGGCGGGGGCACGGGTGAAGCTGATCACCGATGGCGACATCTCGGCGGCTCTCTCGGCGGGCTTCAACGGCACCGGCATTCATGCTCTGATGGGGATCGGGGCTGCTCCTGAGGGGGTGATCTCGGCAGCTGCTCTGCGGTGCTTGGGCGCCCACTTCCAAGGTCGGCTGATCTACGATCCCGAAGTAGTTCAGGCAGGCACCTACTTGCCACCCGTGGAGGAAACGCGACGGGAACTCAAAGAAAAAGGCATCGAGGATCCCGACAAGGTGTGGGAGTGTGAGGAGCTGGCCAGTGGCAAGGAAGTGCTCTTTGCTGCCACCGGGATCACCGATGGTGACTTGATGCGCGGGGTACGTTTCTTTGGGGGTGGGGCCCGCACCGAGACCTTGGTGATTTCCAGCCAATCCCGCACGGTGCGCTTTGTGGATACCATCCACATGAAAGACGGCCAGCAGCCCCGCGGACTGCAACTGCGCTGAGGGATCCCCTACCCAACATCCTCGGAGATCGGGGCGGCTTTCCCCTGCTGGAGGTCGCCCTTGCCTTTTTGGGAAAGTTACGAAGTCTATCAAGACCCAACCCGTGAAAACGTAATAACTCTTCAGCAAAATCCGGCAAAACCGGTTCGATACTGGTCTTAGGGTTTAGGTAGGCTGAGAAAAGTTACCTAAGCTTGCTGGAACCGAGTCAAGGGATCCCCTCGTATCGGTCACAGCTCTTCCTTTCTCTCTGAAACAATATTTGCTTTTGTTCAGAGTTTTTGTTTTTAATAACTTTTGCTGTTGCTGTACAGACGACGGAGAGGCATGTTTATCGCGGTTGTCGGTCTTAGCCATCGCACAGCTCCCGTAGAGATTCGGGAGCGCCTCAGCATCGCGGAGGCGGAGGTGGGAGAGACGATCCAGCAGCTTCGCGCCCACCCCCACATTGAGGAGGCTGCGATCCTCAGCACCTGTAACCGGCTGGAGGTCTACATCGTCACCTCAGAAATGGAGAGTGGTGTCCGGCAGACGATGCAGTTCTTGGCTGAGCTGAAAGGGATCCCCTTGCCCCAACTGCGTCCGCACCTGTTTACCCTTCTCTACCAAGATGCCGTAACCCACCTGATGCGGGTGGCTGCCGGGCTAGATAGCTTGGTGCTGGGAGAAGGGCAGATCCTCTCGCAGGTGAAAAAAGCCCAGCAACTGGGCCAAGCCTGCAACGGCATGGATCGCATCCTCAATCGCCTCTTTAAGGCGGCTATCACCGCCGGCAAACGCGTCCGTACCGAAACGGAGATCGGCACCGGCGCCATGTCCATCAGCTCGGCAGCGGTGGAGTTGGCTCTGCAAGAGCAGGGATCCCTCTCTCAGGGCAAGGTTACCGTGGTGGGGGCGGGGAGAATGGCCCGTCTGTTGGTGCAGCACCTGTTGGCCAAGGGGGCAGTCGATATCACGGTGGTGAACCGCTCCCTGGAGCGAGCCGAAGCCCTGGCCAAGCAATTTGAGCAGCCGATCCAGGTGCTGCCTTGGGAGTCGCTGCTGAACAGTGTGGCCGAGTCCAACTTGGTCTTCACCAGCACCGGCGCCACCCAGCCGATCCTGAACTACCAGCAACTGGCAGGGGTGCTGCAGCCAGATCAGCCGCTGTTGTTGGTGGATATCTCTGTGCCCCGCAACATCGATCCCGACGTGGAAAAGCTGAAGGGGGTACAGGTGTTCAATGTGGATCACCTCTCCCGCGTCGTGGAAGAAAACCGCGCCCAACGGCAAAAGCTGGCTCTGGCTGCCGAAGCCCTGGTGGAAGAAGAGGTGGATCAATTCATGGAGTGGTGGCGTTCTCTGGAGACGGTGCCCACCATTTCCAGCCTGCGCCACAAGGTGGAGTCCATCCGCGAGCAGGAGATGGAAAAAGCTCTCTCCCGCCTGGGCAAGGACTTTGCCGAGAAGCACCTGGAGGTGATCGACGCCTTGACCCGCGGCATCGTCAACAAGATCCTGCACGACCCGATGGTGCAACTGCGGGCCAAACGGGATATCGAGGCGCGGCGGGCAGCCATGCGGATCTTGCAGGAGCTGTTCAACCTGGATCCGGTGGTGTTTCAAGCCCAGCAGGAGCGCTAGGGATCCCTTGGCGAAGAGCGCATGACTTGAAGAATTGTAACAGCTCTCCCATCTGGGGTGGAGGGCACCCCTTAGGATACAAAGCGTAAGCCACAGGATCTGGGATTATGTTCGGACAATACGAAGTTTTTGTGCAGTTGGCCCTGCTGGCCTTGATTGTCTTGGCAGGCCCGGCGGTCATCCTGCTGCTCTATCTGCGCGGCGCCGATATGTAGGGGATCCCTTTGGATATTGAGGCAGTCGGGATAACCCTTTGGGAGTGCTGGGGCTAAGCCCAAAGCCAGGAGTGTTTAGCAACGTAACGCTCCTTTGCGTTAGAGTTGTAAAGAAATCCCTAGGGCACTCCTGCTTGTAGGGCGACATCCTGCTGGTCAATGGTTAATATGTCACTCCCCATCCGCAACGTTGCCATCATCGCCCACGTCGACCACGGCAAAACTACCCTTGTGGATGCCCTGTTACGCCAGGCGGGCATCTTTCGGGAGGGGGAAGACATTCCCACCTGTGTGATGGACTCCAACACGCTGGAGCGGGAGCGGGGCATTACCATCTTGGCCAAAAACACAGCCGTCCGCTACGGCGAAACCTTGATCAACATCGTCGACACCCCTGGCCACGCCGATTTCGGGGGCGAGGTGGAGCGGGTGCTGGGGATGGTGGAGGGCTGCTTGTTGATCGTGGATGCCAATGAAGGCCCGATGCCGCAAACCCGCTTTGTGCTGCGCAAAGCCTTGGAGAAGGGCCTGCGCCCCATCGTAGTGGTCAACAAGATTGATCGGCCTCGCGCCGAGCCCTACAAAGCCGTCGACAAGGTGCTGGATTTGTTCTTGGAGCTGGGGGCAGACGAAGACCAGTGCGACTTCCCCTATCTATTTGCCTCTGGGTTGCGCGGCTTTGCCCTGGAAGAAGCTCATCTCAAAGACTTTCTGGAAGGGAAGTACAGCGGATCCCTGGATATGAAGCCTCTTTTCGAGGCCATCCTCAAGCATGTCCCACCTCCCATTGGGGATCCCGGCAAGCCGCTGCAACTGCAGGTCACCACGCTGGAGTATTCGGAATACCTGGGCCGGATTGTGATCGGCAAGATCCACAACGGCACCATCCGCCTGGGGGATCCATTGGCAGTGGTGAAAGAGGATGGATCCATTGCCAAGGGCAAAGTAACCAAGCTGTTCGGCTTTCAGGGGCTGCAGCGCATCGAGCTGACGGAAGCTACCGCCGGCCACATTGTTGCTGTGGCGGGGTTTGCCGAGGCCAACATTGGCCACACCCTCACCTCTCCCGAGAATCCCCAGGCTCTGCCGCTCATCAAAGTGGACGAGCCCACATTGCAGGTGATGATCGGTGTCAACGATTCTCCCTTTGCCGGCCAGGAGGGTACCTTCGTTACCTCGCGACAGTTGCGGGAGCGCCTGATGCGGGAGTTGGAAACCAACGTGGCGCTGCGGGTGGAAGAAACCGATTCGCCGGATCGCTTTTTGGTGTCGGGGCGAGGCGAGCTGCACCTGGGCATCTTGCTGGAAACCATGCGGCGGGAAGGCTATGAGTTTCAGGTGGGGCAACCGAAGGTAATTTTCCGCGAGGTCAACGGCCAGCCCTATGAGCCCTATGAGTGTTTGGTGCTGGATGTGCCGGAAGCAACGGTGGGGGCCTGCATCGAGCGGCTGGGGCAACGGCGGGGAGAAATGCAGAACATGATGGTGGGATCCGATGGTCGGGCCCAGTTGGAGTTCGTCATCCCGGCGCGAGGGCTGATCGGCTTTCGGGGGGAGTTTATCCGCATCACCCGCGGCGAGGGGATCATGAGCCACAGCTTTTTGGAATACCGTCCCCTGACCTCTGAGATGGAAATGCGCCGCAACGGGGTGCTGATTGCTTTTGAAGAAGGGGTGGCCACTACCTATGCCCTCAAGAATGCGGAAGATCGAGGTGTATTCTTTATTACGCCAGGTACCCGCGTTTACAAGGGCATGATCGTGGGCGAGCACAACCGTCCCCAAGACTTGGAGCTGAACGTCTGCAAGACCAAGCAACTGACCAACCACCGGGCTGCGGGCGGGGAGGAGCTGGTGCACTTGCAAGCGCCGGTGGAGATGACCCTGGAGCGGGCTTTGGAATACATCGGCGAGGATGAGCTGGTGGAGATCACGCCCCAGTCGGTGCGCCTGCGCAAGGCACAGTTAACGCCCTCTCGCCGCTAGTTTTCTCAGCCAACTGGAAGAGAGCATGACTCTAGTCAATAATAAGCTCAACTATACTGAAAATAATGTATAATATGCTCAGTACGGATTACTACCAGTTGATCTTTCTGTTTACTTTCGAGTCTGCCAACATGGTAGCCAAAGCAAAGCAGAAAATTGGTAGTAAGACGACACGGAAACTGCGCTTTGGGTATTCTACTCAAAGCTTTGCGGGATACCGCCATTCTGGTTGGAAACAAACAGAATGCTATCGCTGCATAGTTGAACAGTGATGTTCAGCAGTGTTCAGCGTAAATGTATCAGCCTGGCTCACCACCGCCGCAGGTAAGAGGCCAAGTTGGGGAAATAGAACGCCCCCCAAATCCCCAGCAGGATGACTCCCAAGCCGAACACAACCAGCCAAAGGCGCGGTCGGCTGTGCAGCTTATTGGATCCCACCTGGACGTAGGCCAGATCCACCCAAGCAGTATTGCCGCGGCGGAACCAGCCCACCACTTTGACGCGCCGGCCCACCAGGGCGCGGATCTGCTTCAGGCCGGAAAAGACATTGCCCACCGGCCCCAAAGGGGAAGTAAAGCGCACCGGGATCAGCCCTGTGGCCTCTTGCAGCTTCAGCTCTGCCCCCAGTTGATAGCCGGAGGGGCCCAGTCCCACCAACTCCCCCTCCAGCTCCACCCATTGTCCGCGGCGGGGATCCGCGTCGGGATCCGCCAGCAAGCTGAGCACATCCGTCGGCCTTGCCGGCAGGGATCCCCCGTACATCAACCCCGCTTTGGCCCACAAGCCCACCCCGTAGCCCACCACCGCTGCTGCCGCGATCACCTTGGGATCGAGACGGTTTTGCAGCAGCAGGTAGAGGATCAGCCCCACCAGCCAGCCAATGAGGATCCCGACCACTTCGGCTGCGTAGATGGCCAGATCCAGCCAAAACCGGCTTTGCAGGCGGGCCACATCCAATTTGGACCCGGATCCCAGGCTCAGCTCCGGCAGGAGGCGCAGCCGCTCTCCATATCCCGCCAAGACCTTGAAGCGGTGCCCCGGCAGCGGATGGCTGGAATTGACCTGCATCCAGCGGGCCCAAGGGTTGATTTGATCCCAAAGAAAGACTTGGCCAGCTTGGGAGGGATCCCTGAGACGGCTGGCTGCACTTGCGGCTGCGGTGGTTTTGAAGTCCAAAAGGCTGAACAGGCGGGTGCAGTGCAACAGCGAGGAAGGTCGGCGGTCATTTTTGTGGGCCTCTTGTAAGCCGGCAGCCGATTTGAGCAGAGCAGCGATCAGCCCGTTCGGGTTGCCGGTTGCCTGTACGGCAAAATGGTCGGCATGGTAGGTGCCCAGGCGGGAGAGGAAAAACAGGGGATAGGAAAGCACCGTGTAGATCAAGTAGAGCAGAGGGGCCACATGCCCGATGAGATCCCGCCGTTTGCTTCCCAGTTGGCTCACCTGCTCTAGGGCCAGGTAAACCAGTTGAATCGGGGATCCCAGCAGGGTCATGACCAGGATATCTCCGTTGACAATTCGCCCCAGGGCCTGGGCGTAGACGGCGGCAATCTCATCCTCAGAAAGCTGCTGCAACAGGGCTTGGGTGACCACAATGCGGCAGCCATCAGAAAAAGTGCCGTAAACAAAGGCCAGCGGCCCAGCATCCGGGATCACCCCCAGTCGGGGCTGTTTTAGCTGGTTTTGGGCACAGATGCGCTGCAGCAGGCGCGCCGTTTCGGGGCTGTGGCGTTCGATTTCGCCAAGCCTGGCCCAACGCAACTTGTGCAGCCGTTGGTGGAGCTGATCCATCAGCCAGGGGGCAAAAAAGAGAAGGCCTACTCCAAAGTTGACCGCCAGGCTGCCGGCCACCAACCACCGCAGGCCATTGCGCAGCCAGGGCAGCAACCCCTGCAAAAACCAAAGCTGCCGCGGAAAACTCAGCCGGCCAAAATCCAGATGGCTGCCTACCAACACAAAGCTCAGCCACCAAAGGAAGACAATGCCCACCCCCAGGGATCCCCACTTGGCCCAATGCAGGGGGCCGGCCCGCTCCGGCAGGGGGATCTTCATACCCAGTTGGGCGGCCCGTTGACGGGTGGACAGGGATCCCGCTCCAGGAGACGGCTCCTCTGGGGGAGCAGAACGCGGTTCGACAGGTTTGGCGGACGGAGCAGCCAGGGACTCTGTTGCAGTGGGCAGGCGAAGCAAGATCTTCTTGGCCCAGCCTTGCGCCTGGGGGTTGGGGTGTTGCAGCAGCTCTAGGCAGAGGGACCGTGCCTTCTCCGTCTGGCCCAACTGGTGGTAGGCCCGCACCAGGTTCATTTGGGCTTCCAGGGCTTCGCCGTCAGATGAGTCTGCCGGGATCCCTAATGCTTTGTCCTGCTGACGGGATTGGGCCAGGTAGCCTTCAAAAAGTTGGATGGCCTCTTGCAGGCGGCCCTGCCGCAGGGCTTCCTTGCCCGCCTGGACGGCATCGGGGATCATCGGCTTGCTCCTTGCCTGGTAGGGTCTGCTTCTGGAGATCGGTTGGATCCATCTGCTCCCCCAGCTTACTCAGGGATCCAACCCCGAGAGACTGGATCCCCCCTAAAGGGGGTAGCAGAGCAAGCGCCGCCGCAAGCGATCCAGAGCCGTCTGGGCGCTCCACCAACGCACCCCCTCTCTGCCGCGCAGGCTGCCAAACCGGTACTCGTGTACTTCCACCTTCCCTTGCGGATCCGCCAAACCCAGATACACAAGACCGACTGGCTTGGTGGCGGTGCCTCCCTCTGGCCCGGCAATGCCGGTGATGCTCAAGGCCCAGTTGGAGCCCAGGACTTGCTTGGCCCCCAGCGCCATTTGGGCGGCCACCGCCTCGCTCACGGCCCCGTGCTGTCGCAGGGTTTCCGGATTCACCTGTAAAAGCTGCTCCTTGATGCGGTTGTCGTAGGCCACGATCCCCCCCACAAAATAGCGGGAGCTGCCCGGGATCCCGGTCACCAACTGCCCCAGCAGCCCGCCGGTGCAGGATTCTGCCACCGCCAGAGTTTGCCCCCGCTGCAGCAGCAGCTCCCCCACCACACCGGCCAAGGTGGCGTCATCGCTGCCGAAGTAGTCTTCTCCAGAAATCTGTAAAATCTGCTCCACCACCGGGGCGATCAAGGCTTGGGCCTCTTCACGACTGGGAGCACGTCCGGTAACCCGCAGGCGTACCTCCCCCTGGCTGGCGTAGGGAGCCACCGTAGGGTTTTCCCCCGCCAACAGGGATCCCAGCCGTTCGGCCAGCGTCGATTCGGGAATGCCCCAATAGCGCAGTACCCGGCTGTAGAACACCTCTTTTCCCCAGCCGATGGAGCGCAGATAAGGCACGGCGGTCTCCCGCCACATGTGTTGCATCTCCCGCGGCACCCCAGGGAAGGTGAGAATGTGCAGGTCGGGCCGGGGCTGCCAGATGAGGCCACAGGCGCTGCCAAGCGGGTTGGGCAACACCCTCGCTCCCCGGGGCAGAAAAGCCTGCTTGCGATTGCTCGGCGAGGGCACAAGGCCCCGCTGCCCGTACTTTTGCAGGATCTCTTCCCACACTTGGGGGTGCTCCACCATCTCCGCCCCAAAAAAGGAAGCCAGCGCCTCATGGGTGAGATCGTCCGGCGTCGGCCCCAAACCCCCGGTGATCAGAATCAAGCTGGAACGACCACAGGCCACCTCCAGCGCGTGGTGAATGCGGGCCTCGTTATCCCCCACCACCGTTTGGTAATAGTGGGGGATCCCCAGTTGCGCCAACTCGGCTGCCAAGTACTGGGCATTGGTATTGGTGATCTCTCCCAAAAGCAATTCTGTGCCGATGCAGAGGATCTCAGCTCCTTGGGGAATAGCAGTTTGCGGTGGGATCATGCTTGGCCTCGAGCTCAGCTCAGCCGCAAGAGAAGTATACAAGCAGGGAGGTCTCGGCCTCCCTGCGCGCCCCCAGATTTTGGGCTTGCAGTTGGCCATTCCAAATGGCGGTGAGACAACCGGCAAGTTTCCATCTCCGGCGCCGGCAAAAAGATTGGGGGACGAGATGTATCCGACAGCACAACAGCGACAGACGCTGCAGCAGTGGTTGGGAACAGCTCGGTTTGTTTATAACCGCACCCTAGGAAGTCTTTAGAAGGCGAGCGTCCACCTGGATGCAAGTAGCTACTCACCACATCTTGCCTTCTCTACCAGATTGGGCGAAGGCAGTCCCGTACCAAACCAGAAAGTGGCAGTCATTGTTTGCGTTGGCCCATTCAAGACTTGCGGGATGAGCGCCAAGGCGGCCAGGTTCTGGGTGGACAACTTTGACATTTATTCTTTGACATTTTCTTTGACATTATTTGACATTGTTTATTGTCTTGGTTTATTGTCTCGCTGCTCAAGTTTCAGACCTCCAAGATAGCGGTCAGAAAGCAGCGCCAGCTACATGCCAAGACGGTGCGCTTGCTACTGGTGGGCGCGTAGTGCGTTCCAGGAACGGCCAGAGGCTGTGGCTGAGCAGTACGGGAAACAAGCATTGACATCCTCCCCGGCCTTTAGGCCGGAGATTCCTACCACGCTACGCATGGATGGCTCCTTGCGCAGTCGTCTCGGCGGGTTCCTGCTTCCGACCGCCCGTGCAGTTCGATCCACAGGCCATCCGGGCTGACACGGGTG
>NZ_JBSSBV010000044.1:0-21279 GCF_054059115.1 Thermostichus sp. MS-CIW-26 | reverse complement strand
TCTACTATATCCCTCTCAATGACTTTTGCCAAACCGCCTAAAGCTCAGTAAATTCAGCAAAGTTCAGGGTTTTGGGGGTTAGAGGCATGCTCTTCGCTTCAGCCACTCCCTGGCAAAACCCAAAACGGACGGTACACTAAAGCTGGAGTGAGCTAGCAAGGTCTATGGCAGGGATCCCCTATTCCTATTGGCGCTGGGCAAGGTGGCCGGCACCGGCTCTGTGGGCGTTGCTGCTTTGGTTTGCTCCTGCAGCTCGAGCTTCTACCCTGGACGCGCCCCCATTTGACCTGAATGTTGTCCGCTCCCGTTCTCTGCCGTGGAGACATCCTCTTCTTGTTCCCGAGCACAAGGATCCCATCCCATCCGCTCGCGTTGGCGAGACGGAGTCCTGGGCTGAAGTCGAGGTGACAGAGCCTCCTTTCCTAGAGTTCACCCTTGAAGAAAGCAACGCAGCTGTTGCCCTATTTGGATGCGATTGCCCGGCCCACCTCAACCAGTTGCGGAGACTACGCGGTCTGCCTTTGCTGTGAAGCACAGCTCCACCAGTAGCCATCCCCGACCAAGAAACACAGGAAGTCATCAAGGCCAAAGATTGGGAGCGAGAGCCATTTCAGCCGGCCTTGGGCAGAAGGGATCCCTCTGTGCCGAGTTAGGGCAGGACAGGGAGTAGCGGCAGGATCTCAATCTCGGTGCGTTGGGTTTGTTCGGGGGATCCGGAGGGCCAAATGGAGCCGCCGGAGCCGTGGAGTGGAACGGTCTGACCGGCTGGGCTGACCATGCCGTGCTGAATGATGAGCTGGTTGAGGCGGGCAATGCGCTCCGAGACGGGGGGATGGGTGCGCAGGAACTCTGGCACAGATCCGCGGGATTGCAACTTGGCCAAAAATTGCGGCATGCCCTGCGGGTCAAACCCGGCGCGATAGGCTGCCCCCAGACCTTTTTCATCGGCGATAAACTCGTTTTCACGGCTCTGCGGGCGCCGTACTCCCAATTCCAGGGCCAGAGCGGCCAGGGTACTGTCGTTGAGCCCCAACAATTGAGCCCCAAACTGGGCAGTGGCAGCCTGCTGCAGTTGTTGCAGGCCGTGGCGTTCGCCGATGTGGGCCACCTCGTGGGCCAGCACGGCGGCAATCTGGTCGTCGTTGTCGGCGGCTGCGAGGGCACCAGTGGTGATGTAGACAAAGCCTCCCAGTGTGGCAAAGGCGTTGATGTCGGGATCTTCCACCACTTGAAAGGTGTAGGGCAGATGGGGCCGTTCGCTGTGGGCGGCCACCCGTTGGCCAATGCGGTTCACCCGCTCGACCCAGTAGGGATCCGAACTGAGGCGAAGTTGTCCCCGCGCTTTCAGTTGTCGATCGATCTGGCGGCCTAAGCTCACCTCTTGGGCATCGTTCAACTGGCTCACCTGCAGCCACTGAAGGCCATGAATCAGCAAACGGCCCAGATCTTGGGCATGGGCAGGGGATCCCATCCCAGATGCCGCAAGAATGCTGAGTAGGGCAATGGCGACCGGTCTCACCGCCCGAGAACTCCACCCCTTGGAGAGGAGAGGATCCTGTCCTGCTGGCGCGAGCAGCCTGAGGGTGTGGCGAGGTTTCAACATCAGGAATTGGCTCCATCAAGTACCCTCAAGTTAGCGATCCCGAAGCAAGATTGTCCTGCCACCCAAGCGAAACCGCTTTGCTATCAAGGGCAACCGCCGAGAGAGTTTCCCCTGGCTTGGGGGAATGGAATAGGATAGGGCTCTATATTCAGGCAGACGTTTAAGGGCGGTCATGACGGGATCCCCTACATGGAACCCTGAAATCTCCCCATCTCCAGACTCCTGGGCCACGGGCAGCGTTTACTTTCGGTCGGATGCCCAGGGGATCCATCTGCACTTGCCCAGCACCTTGCCTTGGGAGGAGCTTTGGGAAAACCTGGTTTGGCAGTTGCGCAGCCGCAAACCCTACTGGGCCGGAGTCGCTCCCCTCACCCTCTGGAGCCAGCAGCGAGAGCTGGACATGCCCACCCTACAACTTCTTGCTGCCCTATTGTCTCAGCATGGACTGCAACTGTGGCGCGTTCAAACTCGATCCCGCTCGACAGCGATTGCAGCAGCGACGTTGGGGTATTCTGTGGAGCAATCTTCCCTTTTGGAGGCAGTTCCCCCTGCTCCCCCAGACACCACACCTCTGTACCTACGTTCGACGGTGCGCTCTGGCATGTCCGTGCGTCACAGAGGATCCGTATTCCTGTTGGGGGATCTCAACCCCGGCGGCGAGATCGTTGCTGGAGGAGATATTTGGGTTTGGGGACGCTTGCGGGGCCTGGTTCACGCGGGGGCCGACGGCGACAAGGGAGCTGTAATCTTGGCTTTGCAGTTGGAGCCCACTCAGTTGCGCATTGCCGATCAAGTGGCCCGTCCGCCAGAAGGCGGATCCCTGCCCAACACCCCTGAAGTGGTTTACCTGCAGGAGGATGTCATCTGCGTCGCCAGCCTTCAGGATTTTCTGCGGAGAGGAGTATGAGCCGAGTCATTGTCATAACCTCTGGTAAAGGTGGAGTCGGCAAAACCACCGTGACGGCCAACCTGGGCACTGCCTTGGCGCGCTTGGGTCGCTCGGTGGTGGTGGTGGATGCAGACTTTGGCCTGCGCAACCTGGATTTGCTGCTGGGGCTGGAGAATCGGGTGGTGTACACAGCCCTAGAGGTGATCGCCGGGGAATGTCGCCTCGAGCAAGCTTTGGTGAAAGACAAGCGCACCCCCAATCTCTCGCTGTTGCCGGCAGCCCAAACCCGCAACAAAACGGCGGTGAATCCGGATCAGATGCGCCAGTTAATCGAGAAGCTGGCCAGCAGCCATGACTATGTGCTGATCGATTGTCCGGCAGGGATCGAACAAGGGTTTCGCAATGCCATTGCCGGGGCCAACGAGGCCATCATCATCACCACCCCAGAAGTGGCAGCGGTGCGGGATGCAGATCGCGTGGTGGGCCTGCTGGAAGCTGCACAGATTTCATCGACTCAGCTCATTGTCAACCGCCTGCGCCCGGACATGGTGGCAGCTGGCCAGATGATGTCGGTGGAAGATGTGGTCGAGGTGCTGGCCATCCCGTTGGTGGGTATTATTCCAGAAGACCGCGAGGTGATCGTCTCCACCAACAAAGGGGAGCCCCTGGTTCTCTCCGCCAATCCAACTCTGGCTGCTCAGGCCATCCAGCGCATTGCCAGACGGCTAGAAGGGGAAGCGGTGGAGTTTCCCAAGCTGGCCAGCTTGAGCGAGTCTTTTTGGGAGCGGGCCAAACGGTTTTTAAACCAAAAGGTGCTCTGACGACTGTTCCATCTCTAATTCATCCAGGTTGCAATGGCAATTTTGACCTGTTTACAACTGAGTAACAAAGCTAACAAAACCTATGCTCCTCGATTTTTTGGATCAGCTTTTTTCTCGGCACTCCGGCAACAGCCGCCAGCAAGCCAAGCAACGGTTGAAGCTGATCTTGGCCCATGACCGCGCTGACCTCACCCCGGCGGCGCTGGAATCAATGCGCCTGGAGATTTTGGGGGTGGTGTCCCGCTATGTGGAGCTGGATTCAGAGGGGATGCAGTTTCATTTGGCTACGGAAGGGGGAACGACTGCTCTCATTGCCAATCTGCCCATCCGTCGCGTTAAGCCCTTAGAGACCGGTCTCAGCCGCTCAGAAGGCGAGAAAGCCTAGAAGGGGAGATTTCTGGCAGCATGTTAATTGGCCTTCATTCCAACAGGGCTCCCAATGCCAGAGTGGTCGTCAAGCTCGCTCTGTGATAGGTTGAGGTAAGTCGTGTGTACTGTAGAAAGAGTGGAGCTGGGTGTAGCTTTTGCAACTTTATGGAGCCAGCACACAGAGGTTAACTAAATGTTAACTCTGCATGTTCGAGTTCATGAACTGCTGACGTGATGGGCAGAGCCACCTTGACGATTGGAGACTTTCCAGCAGTCTGTATTGGCGTTAGCGTTGCGGAGTAATAACGACGTTAACGATGGAAACAAAACGATGGAAACAATGAGAGGGTTGGCGTTCAGTAGCTGGAAAGGTAAGGGCTCCGTCCCGCTATTGCGTTCGGTTAAGCCTCAATATGCAAGATTCATTTGAGCTGACGATCCTGTTTACGCTAGCCCTGGTGGCTGGGATCGCTGCTCAGGTGCTGGCCAATTTTGTCAAAGTGCCCAGCATTGTATTCCTGCTGCTGTTTGGCCTGTTGCTGGGGCCAGATGGTTTGGGCTGGGTTCATCCCCAAGTCATGGGATCCGGGCTGGAAGCGCTGGTGTCGTTGGCGGTGGCTCTGATCTTGTTTGAGGGGGGACTGAACCTGCGGCTGCAACGTCTCAATCCGGTATCGGATAGCCTGCGCAATTTGGTTTTGTTGGGATCCCTGCTGACCCTGGTGGGGGGAGCGGCAGCAGCTCACTATCTGGGAGAGTTTCCCTGGCGGCTGGCCTTTTTATTTGGATCCCTGGTGGTGGTGACGGGGCCGACGGTGATCAACCCTATCCTGAAGCGGGTACGAGTCGATTCGGCAGTCAGCACCCTCCTGGAAGGAGAAGGGGTGCTGATCGATCCCATCGGGGCCATTTTGGCGGTGGTGGTGCTGCAGGTGGTGCTCTCTGGCCATCCCAGTTTTCTCATGGCCCTGGAACAGTTGTCCAGCCGTCTGGCCATCGGGTCGGCGGTGGGAGCGCTGGGGGGCTGGCTGATGGGATCCTTCCTGCTCTGGTCGCGGCAGTTTTTAACCGAGGAGTTGCGCAACTCGGTGGTGCTGGCAGGGGCGCTGGGGGTGTTTGCCTTGGCCCAGTCGCTGCGATCGGAGGCGGGGCTGATGGCGGTGGTGATGGCGGGCCTGGTGGTGCGGCAGAAGGCGGCCATTGCCGAGCGGGGTGTGCGGCAGTTTCACGGCCAGTTGGTGGTGTTGGCCATCTCTGTGATCTTTATCCTGCTGACTGCCACGCTCTCCCTCAAGGCGGTGTTTGCCCTGGGCTGGGGATCCCTGGCCACAGTGCTGTGTTTGATGCTGGTCATCCGTCCCTTGAGTGTGTGGCTGTGTACCTGGCGCAGCGACCTGAATTGGCGGCAGAAGCTGTTTGTGGCTTGG
The DNA here is from genome assembly GCF_054059115.1 of Thermostichus sp. MS-CIW-26. Lineage (NCBI taxonomy): Bacteria > Bacillati > Cyanobacteriota > Cyanophyceae > Thermostichales > Thermostichaceae > Thermostichus > Thermostichus sp. MS-CIW-26. The sequence continues at coordinate 16,170 of NZ_JBSSBV010000044.1, read as the reverse complement.
CTGGCTCCTCGGGGCATTGTGGCGGCTTCGGTGGCCTCCTTGTTTGCCATTCTGCTGACAGAACGGGGCATTACTGGGGGGGATGCCCTCAAGGCGCTGGTGTTTTTGACCATCTCGGTGACGGTGACGGTACAGGGGCTGACCGCGGCTTGGGTGGCCCGTTGGCTGGGTCTGGATCAGGGCAGTTCCACCATAATCATCGGCGATCATCCCCTCACCAACCAATTGGCCCAGTTGATGCGCTCGCTCAACCAGACGGTCGAGGTGATCCCGTTGGTTTCTGGGTCTTCCAAAAATGGGCACGGCAGCTACAAAGCTCCCCACCCAACAGACGGTAAGGACTCCATCCCGCCATCCCGTAAGTCCTCCACATCCCTGTCAGGAACGCCGAAGCGTCGTCCAGCAGATGGCTTGCCCCCACAACTTCATTCCTCTGACGGCAACGGCACCCACAAGTCTGCCCCAAGCCAGGAAGTCGGCAAGCCAGAAGCCATCCCCGGATCCCTGCAGGAAGCTGTACTGAACGAGTCTGCTTTGTTGAAGGCTGATATCGACCATGCGGAAACCCTGTTGATCCTGACTCTGGATCCGCAGGTGAACTGGGCCATTGCCGAGTTGATGGTTAAGCTCTCGGTTTCTGCCACCATCTGGACGGTGTTGCTGCCGGATATGCCTATCTCAGAAGGGATCCGCACCTTGCAGCCTTCCTTCCCCCAACTGCAGCGCTGGGCCGGCTATCTGGAGGCCAACCGGGCTGAGCTGCGCTCGATCACCCTACCCACGTTGGCAGACCTGGGCCTGCCTCTCCCTTTATCGCTACGTGACGCTTCTGCGAATGCGGCCTCAACCCTGCCGGAGGCAGTGCGGAGCAATAGAGCTGATGTCTTGACGGCTCAAGAGTCGTTCCCGACAGCGGTGCGGAGCGCTTTTTCAGCACCAGCGCTGCCCAATCCCTTCCTGGCCCAGATGGGACTGGAGGATCCCACCCTTGAACGGCTGCGGGATCAGTTTGCCTATCGAATCAAAGCCGATCTATGCCTGCCCTTGTTGTTGGTGCGCCCGCAGCGGCTGAGGAGCGGCTCATCTCGACCGGGTCGGCTCTTCTACCTGCCTGAGCCAGACATTTGGCGACGCGGGGATCGCATCTACTACCTGGAGCGCGTTTCCAGCCCTGTGGATGCCGGTGCTCTCTCCGCCAAAGAGTCTGATTCCCAAGAATGGGATCCGTCGGCAGCCGTTCGCGTTCGCGACAGCGGTGCGGAGCACAACAGTGGGATAGAGTCTTTGGTGCTGCCCCAGTATGTTGAGGGCGTCAAGCTCCACTTTGATCTCTAGCCAGCCAGCGGCCACTGGGGATGAGGGAACACCCCTGCACCTGCTCAGGCCGACCCAGATAAACCCAAGCAAAGGTGCCGCTATCCAGTTGCACCCACTGCCGTTCGTACACCCGCGGGTGGTCTTCCAGCTCGTCCAATCGGGGCAATAGACTCAAGGGGATGCGGTAGCACTCGCCGTAGAGCCGGTTTCGGCCACGAACTGCCATCGGGTAGGGGCCGAGACTGTAAAGATCAATGTGGTTGAGGCTGTCTGTCCCCAAAAATTCTGCCCCCTGCAGCAAGCTGTGGTATTGGCCGCCCCGCAGCAGGGATCCGTAGACAAAAACCACTGTAGTCGGTTGCATAGCGTTGCGGAGTAATACAGCTGCTTCACAGTGCCTTGAAAATTAGGGAGATTGCGTCCATTTTTGGCCAATGCGCGGCTCCGACCCGGCCAGTAGGCGCTCGATGTTGCGCCGATGAGCACCGATCACATACACCCCGCCCGCCAACGCAAACAACAAATAGGGCAAAGGTTGAGCTGTTGCCCACATCATCACCGGAGCCGCCACTGCCGCCAGCAGGGAGCTGAAGGAAACGATGCGGGTGAGGGCGAGCCCCAGCAGCCAGACGCCGAAAGTTGTCAGGGCTACCGGCCAAGCCATAGCCAACAAGATCCCCAGGCTGGTGGCCACCGATTTGCCCCCCCTGAAGCCCAGCCAGCAGGAACGGCTATGGCCGATCACTGCGAACAATGCCGCCAAAACCACCCACCACGCGGATCCCAAGGCCGATCCCAGAGCCACTGCTGCTGCCCCCTTGGCAGCATCCACCAGCAACACCAGCAGGGCGGGCCCCTTGCCCAACGTCCGCAACACATTGGTCGCTCCGGTAGAGCCGGATCCCTGTTGACGAATATCGATGCCTCCCCACCAACGACCTACCCAGTAGCCGGTTGGAATGGATCCCAGGAGATAGCCCCCCAGCACCGCAAGAAGAGCCGTAAGCAATGCAGGCATGGCAGGATCTTAAGCGCTCCTCCCTCACTTTGCCACAGGGTCTGGGCTGCAACTGGGATCTTGCCCCGTCCGGGAGCTTTTGGCTGCTCGCGGCCTCGTCTGCAACACCGTCACGGTTTCCCTTAGCACCGTCGCGTCAACGTTGTGGAGCAACATAGGGCGCTGCAGACATAGCAACAACCCCGGCAGAGGCGGGACGGAGTTCTTTCTCTAAATATCGCTCTAGATATCGAGGGCTGTCAGATCCAAATGGGCACTGTGGGCCTCAATAAACTCCCGTCGGGGACCAACAGCATCTCCCATCAAGATGGTGAAAATGCGATCCGCCTCCACCGCATCTTCGATGGTGATTTGTTTGAGGGTGCGCGTTGCCGGGTTCATGGTGGTCTCCCAGAGTTGTTCGGGCATCATTTCCCCCAGACCCTTGAACCGTTGGATGGTGTACTTGGTGTTGGCAGGCAGCCCCCGCAGGATCTGGTCTTTCTCGGCGTCGCTGTAGCAGTAGCGAACATTGTTGCGGCCCCACTCGATTTTGTAGAGCGGCGGACAGGCGATATAGACATAGCCCTGTTCCAGAAGCGCCTTTTGATAGCGGTAGAAAAAGGTCAGCAACAGGGTGCGAATGTGGCTACCGTCCACATCGGCATCGGTCATGAGGATGATGCGGTGGTAGCGCAGTTGGCTGGGATCAAATTCATCCCCTTTCACCCCCAAACCCAGCGCTGTGATCATGGCCTGAATTTCGGCGTTTTTGTAGATCTTGGCGGGATCCGCCTTTTCAATGTTGAGGATCTTGCCGCGCAAGGGCAACACCGCCTGAAACTGCCGATCCCGACCTTGTTTGGCGCTGCCCCCTGCAGAGTCGCCCTCCACCAAATACACCTCAGATTCCGCCGGGTCGCGGCAACTGCAATCGGCCAACTTCCCCGGCAGCGGGGAAGATTCCAGGGCAGATTTGCGCCGCACCAATTCTCTGGCCCGCCGGGCTGCCTCGGCAGCATTGAAGGACTGGATGGCCTTATCGACGATCCCCCTGGCCACGTTGGGGTTGAATTCCAAGTACTCCGTGAGCGCCTCGGAGACGAGGGTTTGCACAATGCCCCGCACCTCGGTGTTGCCCAACTTGGTTTTGGTTTGCCCCTCAAACTCGGGGTTAGGCACCTTGACCGAGACGATGGCCGTCAACCCCTCGCGCACATTTTCTCCGGCCAGGTTGCTGTCGGAATCTTTCAGCTTGTTGAGTTTGCGGGCTTGGCTGTTGATGGTGAGGGTGAGAGAGGTTTTCAGGCCCTCTAGGTGGGTGCCTCCTTCGTTGGTGCGGATGTTGTTGGCAAAGCCAATCAAAGTATCGGTGTACACATCCGAGCACCACTGCAGGGCCACTTCCACCTCCACGCCATCCCGCTCCCCTCGGATGTAGATGATGTCAGAGTGGATGGGCGTTTTTTCGTGGTTGATGAAGGCCACATATTCCTTGATGCCGCCTGCATATTGATAGGTTTCGCAGTGAGGCGGATCCCGCCGCAGATCGCTGAAGGTGATTTTCAAGCCGGCATTGAGGTAGGCCAACTCGCGAAAGCGGGCCGCCAATACGGCATAGTCAAACTCTCGCTCGGGAAAGATCAGCCCATCCGGCTTGAAGCGCACCTCTGTACCCCGCCGGTTGGATCCCTTGGGTTGGGGTTCAGATTTCAGGGATCCCACCACCGCCCCGCGCTCGAAACGTTGAAAGTAAACCTTGCCCTCTCGCCAAACCGTCACCTCCACCCATTCGGAGAGGGCATTCACCACCGATACGCCCACGCCGTGCAGCCCACCGGAGACTTTGTAGCCGCCACCGCCAAACTTGCCCCCCGCGTGCAGCACCGTCAGCACCGTAACCAGAGCCGACTGCCCGGTTTTGGGGTGGATGTCCACCGGAATGCCACGGCCATTGTCCAAGACGGCTACCGAGCCGTCGGGATGCAGGCTGATCTGAATATCGTCGCAATAGCCGGCCAGGGCCTCATCCACAGAGTTGTCCACCACCTCGTACACCAAATGGTGCAACCCCTTCGGCCCGGTGGAGCCAATATACATGCCAGGCCGCTTGCGCACAGCCTCCAAGCCTTCCAAAACTTGGATCTGCTCTGCACCGTAGTTTTCCGTCATTCCCAACTCCAATCCCGAGGAAGGCTCCCGGCCAAGATCAACAGAAACCCAGAAAAATTGACCTTAAAGGCCAGGAATCAGCTTATCATCAAAAAACTGTCCCCATGATAGCACAAAAGGCTAGAACGGCCACACAGGCGCTTCTGAGGGCCAAGTTCAGGATGGGATGCAGGTACGGAAGTCAGGCTGTCTTGCCGAACTCTAACCCAGAAAGCTCTCCACCAGCCCCGGCGGCGGCTGCACGTGAAGCGCGCCTTTTTCCAAGTCCACGACAGGCACCAGGGCTTTCACAAAGGGGATCAACACCTGCCGATGGTCAGAGGTCGTTATCTCCAGCACATCCTGGCCGGCTGCCAAAATCCCCGAAACCTGTCCCAGCAGCTCCCCTTGGTGATAGACGGCCAAGCCGATGAGATCGCGGTAGTGGTACTCTTCCGGCTGCAAGGGCAAGCGGTGGGAAGCCGGTACCAGCAGCCTAGCCCCCACCCAAGTCTCAGCCACCGTTCGATTGGGGATCCCTTCCAGTCGCACCAAATAAAGACCCTTAGCCGGGAAAAACTGCCCCTCGATCAAGGGGTGCAGCAGGGGCTCGGGATCCGTATCCCGCTGCAACCAGCGTGGTCCAGGCTCTGTGAAGCGCTCTGGAAAATCCGACCAGCACCTAACCCGCAGCCAGCCCCGCAAGCCGTGGGCCGCCACCACCTGTCCCACCAGCAGCCAATCGGGATCCCGGGCCATCATGGTCGGTCAAACTCAGTCGAGCCGCGGAAAGTCCACTTCGGTTGGGAAAGAAGCCGGGGTACGCAGCTTCTGAGAGGCCGCCGCGCGAGATCCTTCCCCACCCTTGGCCACGTCCACCATGGAGAGCAGCCCTTGCAGGGTGCCAGGGATCGAATTGGGATCCATGAAGATTACCTTGGCGCTGGGACTGCTGCCTACCTTGAAGCCCATGTCGATATAGTTTTGCGCCATCAGGTATTGCAACGCATTGGCTGCCTCTGGATTCTCTTGCAAAGTGGCGGCGATGGTCTTGATGGCTTCAGCCGTGCCCTCAGCCAACAGCAGCCGCTCCCGTTTCTCCGCTTCTGCCCGCAATAGCTGCGCCTTGGCGGCCCCAGCCGCTTGGTTGATGCTGGCCTGCTGCTCCCCTTCTGATTTCAGAATGGCGGCCCGCTTCTCCCGCTCGGCAGCCATCTGCTTTTCCATCGAGTCTTGCACAGTCTTAGAGGGTTGAATGTCCCTGACTTCCACGCGCGTGATCTTGATCCCCCAGGGATCTGTGGCCTCGTCCAGCTCTGTCAAAAGGCGGGCGTTGATCTCGGCGCGGGAGGAAAAGGTTTGATCCAAATCCATGCGGCCAATTTCTGCCCGCAGAGCCGTCAGCACCAGGTTAACCAAAGCCCGCTGCACGTCCTCCACCGCATAGCGGGCCTTGATCATGTCGGTGATGCGCCAATAGACCACCGCATCGGCCATCAAAGAGACGTTGTCGCTGGTGATGCACTGCTGAGGAGGTACGTCCAACACCTTCTCGCGGATGGTTTCCTGGAACACAATCCTATCGATAGGGGGAAGAATAAAGTGCAATCCTGGGGTCAGCTTGCGATGAAACCTGCCCAAACGCTCCACCAATGCCTCATACCCCTGGCTGATGATTTTGACCGAGTTGAACAGGTAGCCGACAAAGATCAGGGCAATGGCCGCTAAGATACCTGGCATAGGGCTTTTCTCCTAAGGGGGAGTTCAGTCCCCATTCTAGACGGTTGCTGGGACTGCTCCCTTAGCTCGATCACATCTCAACAGAAACGCGATGGACCAAGTATGATCTGCAGCTCTGCGGAACGTCTGGAGCTTCTTAAGATTTTTCGGGCCGCAACCGACAACTTGAGGCCACCCAGCAGAAGTCTGGTGAGGGGATCCCGTCTATGAAACTGAGCAGCAGGAATCTAGAGGTTGGTTTGGGCAAAATCTATGACGTGATTGTGGCCGGAGGGGGAGCAGGGGGGTTGTCGGCGGCAATCTATCTGGCTCGTTATGGATTGAGTTGCCTGGTGGTGGAGAAGGGCAGAGGCCGCTCTTTTTGGATGCAGGATTTGCGCAATTATCTGGGATTGCCTCCGACCACTCCCGGACGAGAGCTGTTGCGACAGGGAACAGAGCACGCCCTCAGTTTAGGGGTAGATTACCTGCGCGGCTTCGTGGAAGATGCCACCGATGAGGGAGACCTCTTTGCGGTCAAAGTCAAGGTGGGAAAAGTGAACAGCCTCTACCCCATTTTTCGGAGCAAATATCTGATTGCAGCAACCGGCATTATGGACGAGCTGCCTCAGTTGTCGGATATGCAGAATGTTTACGACTACGCGGGCTATTCACTGCATGTCTGTATGATCTGCGATGGCTACGAAATGCGGGATCAAAAGTCAGTGTTGATCGTCAATTCAGAAGATCGGATCAATACAGCTTTTGTCCTCAACTGGTTTACACCTTATATCTCGGTGCTGACCCACGGCTTGTGTTCGGTAAGCTCCAAAATGCGGGAAAAGCTGGCAGATCACGGCTACCCACTCTACGAAACTCCCATTCGTCGTTTTTGGGGAGAAAACCATCAATTGCAGGGTGTGGAGTTGGAAGATGGCACTTACATCGAAGCAACTACCGGCTTGGTGGCGATGGGCGCCAGATACCACAATGCCTATTTGAAAGGGATCCCCGGCTTGAAATGGCAAGGGGAAAACCTGTTGACCGACGAGTGGTGTCGCACTGCTCATCCGCGGCTGTTTGCACTGGGCGATTTGAAGCAGGGCCTGAACCAGGTGGCGATTGCGGTTGCCGATGGCACCCTAGCTGCCACAGCCATTTGGCGGGACATCCGACGGGCCTCACCTGCACGTAAATGGGAAGAGCGCCTGCTCTCGCCACCTGGGATCCCAGGGCCTTCCGGATCCTCACTAAATTGATGGGCTCTATCGAGCTTGGGTGGCTTCTGTCCTATGATTGGTTGCGAAGGATTAAGCCATTCCATGCACTCTCTGAAAGCGTTGAAAGCGTTGATATTTTGCCTAGCCTTCCTACTGGTTGGACTGATCTACTACTGCACGGTAGAGGCCCAGCCTCTTTTTGAGCTGAACCTGACGGCCACCTCGGAATACAACCTCATTCTCCCCATCGAAAGCATTCGGGTGGTGCGCGGCGCCAATCCCCAAGATTTGCTCATTTATTTATCAGCTCCTTCTGCAGCCTGGATCCATCAAGAAGAGGTGAACGGGCACTATTTGATTGACATCCCCTACGGAGTCATTACCCGTACAACAACCGTCGAGATTGCCTCGGATCTGCCCTATCGACTGAGCTGGGGCAACCAAAATGAGCAGACGGGGCGACTGTTGATTACCCCTGCTCCCCCTCGTGTGGAGGTGTTTCTGCAGCATGGCTGGATCCCGGATCCCGACTTTCTCGATCCGGCAGAAAATACTCAACCTTTGCAACTGCCTTTAGAAGAAGTGCTGGGGCCTTTACTGGAAGTGCCACCTCGTTCTGCCTTTCTGACCATTGACGATGGCCCCTGGCCTCAGTCTACCCCCCGACTTTTACAGGTTTTGGATGATCTTCAGATCCCGGCCACTTTCTTTGTTATCGGCACCCACGTTTCCCGATTTCCAGAGTTGGCTCAATTGATCCAGGCCCATCACCACACCCTAGCCAATCATACTTTTACCCACGATTATCAACGTCTCTACGGAAGCAATGAGCTGTTTTATGCTGAGGTGGATCAGACAACCCAACTGCTCAAAGCGTTGAACTTGGATCCCCAACTGGTTGTTCGCCCACCGGGAGGTTTTCGCCTAGACTCTGCTTTGCGCCATTCTCTAGAGCAGGCAGGGTATCGCGTTCTTTACTGGAACATGAGCGCAGAAGATGCTTACGCGGGCCAAAGTGCAGCCCAACTTTTGGAGCGCATTCGAGCCCAGTTGCCGGCGATCCAGGCTTCCGATCAGCCCCTAGTTTTGCTGCTGCACGATCGCTGGCCCCACACTGCAGAGGCACTGCCGGATATCGTCGCCGCCATTCAAGAGGCGGGCTATCGCTTTTTGCCCTGGCCGGCCATCAGGGATCCCGTTTGAAGGGCTGGCAACAGGTTTTCTGGCTTGAGGACTCCGACCCGCCTTTGCCGGCTGGGGATGTTCAAAGAAGGGCTGCATCTCGCTCAGCTCAGCAGCGTTGCCCAGAGATAACGGAGGCCTGTGCCTTGACAAGCTTTTCCCCAAGTAGCACATTGAAAGTTTACAGGACTTGGCTGCGGGCCGAGAAAGATGAGCGAGAGGACATTATTCGATAAGGTGTGGGATGCCCATACGGTGCGGATTTTGCCCTCTGGGCAGACGCAGTTGTTCATCGGCCTGCACCTAATTCACGAGGTGACCAGTCCGCAGGCTTTTGCCATGCTGCGGGAGCGTCATCTGCCGGTTCTGTTTCCCGAGCGGACGGTGGCCACCGTGGATCACATCATTCCCACCGACAACCGGGCACGGCCTTTTGCGGATCCCTTGGCAGAGGAGATGATCCAGGAATTGGAGCGCAATTGCCGGCAATACGGCATCCGTTTCTACAACAGTGGCTCCGGTCGGCAGGGGATCGTGCATGTGATTGCCCCGGAGCAGGGGTTAACTCTGCCGGGGATGACCATTGCCTGTGGGGACAGCCACACCTCTACCCACGGGGCCTTTGGGGCCATTGCCTTTGGGATCGGCACCAGCCAGGTGCGAGACGTATTGGCCACCCAAACTTTGGCTTTGTCCAAGCTCAAGGTGCGCCGCATTGAGATCCACGGCAAGTTGGGGCCGGGAGTTTACGCTAAGGATGTAATTCTGCACATCATCCGCAAGCTGGGGGTCAAAGGCGGGGTGGGCTACGCCTACGAGTATGGGGGCAGCGCCATTGAAGCCATGAGCATGGAAGAGCGCATGACCCTCTGCAACATGTCCATCGAGGGAGGGGCCCGCTGCGGCTACGTCAACCCCGATGGGGTGACCTTTGAGTACTTGCGGGGGCGAGAGTTTGCCCCCCAGGGATCCGATTGGGAAGAGGCGGTAGCCTGGTGGAAAAGTCTGGCCAGCGACGGCAATGCCCGCTACGACGACGTGGTGGTATTCCAAGCCGCAGACATTGCGCCGACGGTTACTTGGGGGATCACCCCCGGCCAAGGTATTGGGGTGGATGAGCGGATCCCTGCCCCAGAAGATCTGCCGGAAAGCGAGCGGGAACTGGCCAAAGAGGCCTATGCCTACATGGACTTGCAGCCAGGGGATCCCATCGTGGGGACACCGGTGGATGTCTGCTTCATCGGCAGTTGCACCAATGGCCGCTTGAGCGACCTGCGGGAGGCAGCCAAGATTGCTAAGGGGCGACGGGTGGCCCCAGGGGTGAAGGCGTTTGTGGTGCCCGGCTCAGAACGGGTAAAGCAGGAGGCAGAACAGGAGGGCCTGCGGGAGATCTTCGAGGCGGCGGGGTTTGAGTGGCGGGATCCCGGTTGCTCCATGTGTTTGGCGATGAACCCGGATCGGCTGGTGGGGCGCCAGATCAGCGCCTCTTCTTCCAACCGCAACTTCAAGGGCCGCCAGGGATCCCCCAGCGGGCGCACTCTGCTCATGAGCCCGGCCATGGTGGCAGCGGCGGCAGTCAGCGGCAAGGTGGTGGATGTGCGGACACTGCTTTAACCAACCGTCTCTCAGGCATAGCGGGGACTGGATTTGAACCAGTGACCTTCGGGTTATGAGCCCGACGAGCTACCAGGCTGCTCTACCCCGCGGCGCTTTTCTAGCCTAGCTTGTCCTCCGGCTAACCGGCAAGCCTACGCCTAAGTTTCGCCCTTTTGTGTGGGTATTGTCTTCGGGGATCCCCGTCGCACCTGGATGAGCTGGGCGGTGATGCTGATGGCAATCTCGGCGGGGGTTTCGGCGTGGATCTCCAGGCCAATGGGGGCAAAGAGCCGAGTAAACTACCCGACCCTGACTGCTTCGCAGTACAGGGCGAGCTTTCGGTAGCCCTGCAGTTGGCAAGCCAACCACGAACCTCTAGGCTGGTTTACAGCAGCCCCCAAAAGCGCAATCACATTCGCACCATTCAAATCCGCATCCCCTTCCCATCCACAGTGTCCACACTTAAACTTCTTTCCACTGCGATAGGATTGCGTAGGATCGGGATGGATGTGCAAACACCGGTGGCAGGTCTGCGACGTGTAGGCAGGCGGAGCCAGCACCACAGGTACTCCGGCAATGGCAGCCTTGTAGACCACGAACATCCTAAGCTGGTAGAACGCCCAGTTATTGGTTCTGCGGCGCTCAGCTTTGCTGCGTGGCTGTTGATTGACCCTTTCCCGGATCCCTGTCAAGTCTTCCAGAGCAATAGCGCTGTTTGTGGTCTTTGCCCTAGAGACAATAGCTTTGGAGATGCGATGATTGACCCACGCCTGAAAGCGCCTCTCCTTGCCAGACAGCCGTTGCAACAGTTCTCTGCATCTGCGCCGCGAACTGCGGGTGCCCTTACTGGCTTTGCGTTGGAGTACCGCCCTCAACCGGGAGTGATGGTCTCGGACTTTGTTCAACTGCTGTCCATTCCAGTTATCTCCTTCCGATGTATGAGCAATATCCGTCCTTCCCAAATCCACGCCCAGCACTCTATCCGTGCCTTGCGGTGGGCACGGTTCCGTTTCCACACAGATTTGAATGGAGTAGAAACCGTCTTTGCGCTTGACCAGAGTGGCGGATTTGGGGTTGGAGCCTGCCAACTGTTCTCTCTGGTAACGGCCAATCGCCAGCTCAAAGCGCTCTCGACCCCCAACCGTGGTCAGCGACACCGACCAGTCTTTCTCGCGAAACGAGAAGATACGGGCATCGTAGGTCGCAAAGCCTCTCTTGAACGCTTTGACCGGACGGTTTTCCTGTCGGGCAACTTTACGGGCACCGGCCAGCCGTCTGCAGACCTGCTGAGCCAAGTTACTGGACAAGCCAAACCGAGCGCGAATCTGGTAATAGCAAAGGGACTGGAGTTTGACTGCGTTGACTACTTTTTCTGGTGTGTTTTGGTTGACCCAGTTCAACGCCTGCACAAAGGCATCCATTGTCGCATCCAACTTTGCGGCTTGCGACTGGGACACCTTGAGCTTGCAGGGGACGGTCAGGACTTGGGTCATGGTTCTATCATAACTTCCGCATTCCTCCCGACACTGACCCTACGGGTACAGTGCGGGGCTCCTGCGATTTCTAGCTGACGGCGGTCTCCGGGATCCCTTCCTGGGCCAGGGTTCGCAGTACGGTTTGTACCCGCTTGCGGCTGCCGATCATCCCCAGGTAGTGGGGGGTCAGGCCGGAGTGGTAGATGGCCCGCAGGATTTGGCAATCGAGGCTGTAGCTGCGGGTCACAAGAGCGATGTAGAGCTGCGGGATCCTGTGCAGATGGGGGATAAGTTGGGCAAAGGGTTCTGAGCACAGCCGCTCGGCAACGGGAAAGCGCTGAGGGGTTACCCAGTCCGGGCGATCGTCCTGAACCCAAATGCGAAAGCCGGCCAAATGGGCGATCTGGGCCAGGGACAGGCCGCAGTGGCCCGCTCCGACGATCAGCAGGGTGGGGGAAGGGAGGAGGGGCTCGACCCAGGATCCCGCGAGGAGCTGTGGGCGGGATGGCAGGGGGGCAAAGTGCTCCACATTGCTGTCGCCAAGCCTGAGGTAGGGGAACCCCTGGGGATCGAGGGGAGTGATCAGCCAAGCCCTTTGCCCTTGGGTCAGAGCCTGGAGGATCTGGGCCACCAACGTTTGGGCAAGGGATCCCTGCCATCGCTGTAGCCAAATGTGCATCCGTCCCCCGCAAACGCCCAAGGGAGGGCTGTTGAGATCGAGGGAAACCGGCATCCCAGCCGGCGAGGACTCACCATCGCCATCGCCAACGGGAACAGCGGTCTGCAAAAGGGTTTGCGCTCGGGCAATGACTTCCGCTTCGGCAGCCCCACCGCCAACAGTGCCCAACAGGGTGCCATCGGATCCCACGGCCAGTTTCGCCCCCGCCTGGCGAGGCACAGATCCCTGGGTGCGGATCACGGTGGCCACCACCAGCGGCCCGCGGGAGAGCATATCTGCCAACTGTCGGTAAAAGGTCTCGTCCACCTCAGCCTCGGTTATGCCTACGGCACCCTAGCGGGAACGGTCAGGGACTCAATGATCAAGAAAGCCCCTCTAGGATGGCCTGATGGAAGGCAACCCGGAAAGCCTGGAACCCGTTCTCCCGCCGACCGTGGTAGACGGCGTTGGTGAGCAGCGCCACCACCAGTTCCCGCTCTGGATCGATCCACAGAGAGGTTCCGGTGAAGCCGGTGTGGCCGAAGGCGCTGGGGCTGAACGGGGAGCTGCTGGCCAAGGGATCCGGGGAGCGCAAGGCAAACCCCAAACCCCGGCGCTCGTGACAGCGGTGGGCATCCCCTTGCTGAGGCAACTGCTCGCGGGTCATTTCCCTCACCGTCTGCGGCTGCAACAGGGATCCCGTCAAAAAACTCTCCCCGAAAGCAGCTACTTCCTCTGCCGTGGCAAACAGTCCGGCATGGCCGGCGATCCCGCCCAGGCGGGCGGCATTTTCGTCGTGAACCTGCCCCTGCAGGCGGCGCTTTCGCCAAGGACACAGCTCGGTGGGGGCACAAGAGCCAGAGACAGGGGGTGGGTCGAAAGGATCCCCCGGATAAAACTGAGTTTGGCTCAGGCCCAGAGGCCGCAAGATCCGGGCGTACAAGATCTGATCCAGAGGGGTTCCGCTCAGACCTTCCAAAGCCAGCCCCAGCAGGATCAATCCAAGATCGCTGTAGACTGTGCGGGATCCCGGCCTGTAGGCCAAAAAGGTGTGCAGGGCCATGTGCCGGGCCGATTCGGCATCGGGCTGTCGAAAAAGGGGCCGCCAGGCGGGCAAACCGGCGGTGTGGGCCAGCAACTGTCGCACCGTCACCTGTTCTGTTGCAACAAGCTGGCCTAAGGATTCCGGTTCCACAGCAATCCATTTCCCCGGCTGCAGAGGATCTTCATAGGGGGCAATGGGGCGGGATCCCTGAAACTCCGGCAACAGGAGACTCACCGGTTGATCCAACAGCAACGCTCCGGCTTCCACCAGGGCCATGCAGGCGGTGGCGGTGTAGAGCTTGGTCAGCGAGGCCAGGTCAAAACGGGTGGCCGAGGTTGTCGGTTGGCGCCGGGTCTCAGGGTCGAGATAACCTGCCGCCCTTGAGTAGATACACCTTCCCTTGTGGCGGATGACCACCTGGGCAGCGGGGAAAAGGTGGGGAATGGCAGAGTTGAGCAGCCCCTCCAGCAAGGTCGGATCCCAGCCCATCTGCCTCCTCTCCTCCCGGCTTGAGGATCCCCAGTCCAACAAACAACTTGTAACAGCATTTACAAAAGCCTACCGCTTCCCCGGCTAGGATGCCACCACGGCAGGCTACATCATCACATCAAATCAAGGGATCCCGAGTGCGGCTGGAGTTGTTGCAAGCCTTTTTGAACGTGGTGGAAACGGGCAGCTTTTTGGCCGCTGCTCGCCTCAGCGGTCTGACCCAATCGGCCATTAGCCGCCAGATCCAGGCCCTGGAGGAAGCGGTGGGGGCTCCGCTGTTGCATCGCAAAAGCCCGGTGGCTCTAACCGTAGCTGGGGAACGGCTTTTGCCCCATGCCCGTCGCATCTGTCAAGAATGGCAGCGGGCTCAGGAAAGCATTCGAGAATGGTTGCAGGGCCAGCAAACCGAGCTCTGCATTGCTGGGATCCATTCGCTGATCGCCCATCAACTGCCGCCGGTGCTGCAACAGTTTTGCCGGGAGTACCCAGAGGTGCAGTTGCGGGTTACCGCTCTGGGCAGCGACCGCGCCTTGAAGGTGCTCAGGGATGGGCTGGTGGACGTGGCCCTGGTAATGGAGAATCCCCTGATGACGCGGGGGGCAGAGCTGGTGGTGGAGCCACTGTACTCGGAGCCAATTCAAGTATTGATGCCCGCCACCCATCCCCTCAGCCGCTACGAGCGGATCCCCTGGAAGGTGCTGGCGGAGTATCCCCAGGCTGTGTTCAAAGATGGCTATGCCATGCGCTCCTTGGTGGGATCCCATCTGGCCCGACAGGGGCTTCCCCTGAGAGCAGCCCTGGAACTGAACACCTTGGATGCCTTTCGGGGGGTGGTGCGACAGGGGCAGCTCATTGCCCTCCTGCCGGAGTCGGCCCTGGTGGACTGCTGCGCCGATCCGGATTTGCAGGTGCGGCCCACCGAGCCCCCTCTCTTGAGACGACAGGTGGTTATGGTTACCACCAGCGATCGCTATCGGATCCCTCCCATTCGCCGGTTTTTGCAGTTGGCCGCCCAGCTTATCAGGCAGTCTGAGGTTGAGCCTGCTTCCGGCGCAGATCCCCATTGGCCCTCTGCTGGGCTGTTGTCGGTTTTGTAGAGACCTTTTGTAGAAATTTCTGGTCAAATACCCATATCGGTAGTTTCAAGTGTTCCGCCCTTATCTCCCCCTATCCTGAGTAGCCCAGCGCTCCCGACCGCCGATGCTATGAGCCAAGAGTTTCGCGAGCTGTTGAAAAAAATCGGCAGCGGCACCCACACCCACCAGGATCTCAGCCGGGCAGAGGCCGCCAGCGCTGCTCGAATGCTCCTGCGGGGGGAGGCCACTCCCGCCCAGATCGGGGCTTTTTTAATTGCCCACCGCATCAAGCGCCCCACTGCCGAGGAGCTGGCCGGTATGTTGGATGCCTATGCAGAGTACGGCCCTCTTCTGCCCCGGCAGGATCTGCCTCATCCCTTGATCATCTTTGGCCATCCCTACGATGGCCGCTCGCGGACGGCACCGCTGGGGGTGCTGGTGGCTTTGCTGCTGGCAGCGGCAGGGTCAGCCGTTTTGCTGCATGGCTCTGGCTTCTGTCCCACCAAGTATGGGCTGCCCTTGGAAGCGGTGTGGCGGAGCTTGGGGGTGGATTGGCGAGGGCTATCCCTGGAGCGGGTGGGGCAACTGCTGGAACAAACCGGGCTGGGATTTTTGTATTTGCCCACCTGTTTTCCCCAGGCTCAGGCTCTGATGGACTACCGGGATCAAATCGGCAAGCGCCCCCCCTTGGCCACCTTGGAACTGGTCTGGACGCCCTACCAAGGCCCCTTTCACCTGGTGGCCGGCTATGTGCATCCTCCCACCGAGGCCACGATGCTGGAGCTGTTTGCCCTGCGGGAGATTCGACAATTCACCACCGTCAAAGGTCTGGAAGGCAGTTGCGACCTGCCACGGGAGCGAGCGGCCATTCTCAACCAGGGCGGCAAACGGCTGCTCTTGAAGGCCAGAGATTGCCACTTGGCAGGCCCGGAGATCCCCTTCTCCGGAGAGAAAGAGCTGCTCCGGCAGATGCAGCAGGTGCTCAGCGGGGATCCCTGTGAACTCACCCCAGCCGTTCTCTGGAATGGGGGCAGCTATCTGTGGCTCCTCGGGCTTGCTCCATCCTTGCCAGAAGGGATCCAACAGGCGGAAGACCTGCTTCGCTCTGGACGGGTGATGGAGAAGCTGAAACAACTGATCCGGGTGATCGACCTGATACATTTACGCTGAACACTGCTGAACATCACTGTTCAACTATGCAGCGATAGCATTCTGTTTGTTTCCAAACAGAATGGCGGTATCCCG
>NZ_JBSSBV010000043.1:0-21406 GCF_054059115.1 Thermostichus sp. MS-CIW-26 | reverse complement strand
CCGGGCTTGTTTTGTTCTCTGGTAGAGCAGAGCAGGCTCAGGGCTACTGAAAGCCCGCTCCGTACCGCTTAGCGGTCGGAGCCGGGTAGTTTACCATAGTTCGACAAGAATCCAACTCAAAGAGCATATCCGAATATCCATCTGCATCTGTGGCTGTAACCTCTTCTCCGCCTTCCCGTTCCCGCGCTTTTGGCCTTTGGCCGCCGCTGGCCTTGGTTTTGCAGCGGCTGACCCAAGCGGTGCCGGTGCTGCTGTTGATCACGGTGCTCAGCTTTTTGCTCTTGCAGCTGGCCCCCGGAGATTTTTTGGATCCCTTGCGGGCGGATCCCAGTGTCAGCCAGGAGTTTATTGCCCAAGAGGAAGCGCGGCTGGGGTTGGATAAGCCCTTGGTTTGGCAGTACTTGACCTGGCTGGGCAACCTGCTGCAAGGGGATTTCGGGGTGAGCTACACCTATCGCGTGCCGGTAGCACAGCTCATCCTCTCCCGCGCCGGCGCTACCTTGCTGTTGGCGGTGTCCTCTGTGGTGCTGACTTGGCTGATCGCCATTCCCCTAGGGATCCTGGGGGCGCTGCGGCAGAACACCCCCCTGGATCGGGCGTTGCAGTTGCTCAGCTACCTGGGCCAGGCCATGCCCAGCTTCGTGCTGGCCATTTTGCTGCTAATTGTGGCCCAAAACGTGAGCTGGCTGCCGGTAGGGGGGATGACCAGTGTTTATTTTGCCGAGCTTAGTTTGGGGGAAAAGTTGCTGGATCTGGGCCGCCACCTGCTCCTGCCCACGCTGGCCCTGAGCATCACCAGCTTTGCCGGGCTGCAGCGGATTACGCGCGGCAATTTCTTGGATGTGCTGCGGCAGGAATACATCCAGGCGGCGCGGGCCCGTGGGATCCCAGAGTGGCGGGTGATCTGGTTGCACGCGCTGCGCAACGCCGTCAACCCCTTGATCACGATCTTGGGCTTTGAGTTTGCCAATCTGCTCAGCGGCTCTTTTATTGCCGAGTTTTTCTTCAATTGGCCGGGGCTGGGCAAGCTGCTCTTGGAGGCTGTTCAAAGTTTCGACATCAATGTGGTGATGGCGGGGCTTCTGCTGGGGGCCGTGATGCTCATTCTGGGCAATTTGTTGGCCGATTTGCTCCTGATGTGGATGGATCCCCGGATCCGACCCGACTCACTGCTGTAGTTAACCATTGCTGCTACGGATCCCTCAAACAGGCGGCTCAATTGTGGAGACAATATCCCGAATCACCGCCTCAGCCTCTTGCCGTCGGTTGCCGGCCATCTCTCCCGACCCGGCCAGAGAAACCCGATGGGTCAGTACCGGCACGAACAGTGCTTGCAGATCTTCTGGTAGACAAAAGCTGCGCCCTTTCACCAGCGCCTGAGCCCGTGCTGCCCGCGCCAAGGCCAGGGCTCCACGGGTGGATACCCCCGCCCGCAGCAGCTTGGACACGCGAGTGGCCTGCACCACCTGCAGAAGATAGTCCGCCAGGGATCCATCCAAATACACCTGATCCACCGCCGACTGAATCTCTCGCAACTCCATCAGGGAGAGAACCGGCTGCAGAGCATCCACCGGCTCGGCCTGTTGCCGTTGCAAGAGTAAAGCTCGCTCTACCTCAGGGCTGGGGTAGCCAATCGACAGCCGTACCAAAAACCGATCCAACTGGCTTTCTGGTAGGGGATAGGTGCCGTGGTACTCCAAAGGATTTTGGGTGGCCAACACCATAAATGGGCTGGGCAGCGGGTAGGTGCGATCGTCCAGCGAAACCTGCTTTTCCGCCATTGCCTCCAGCAGGGCACTTTGGGTGCGGGGCGAGGTGCGATTGATTTCATCCGCCAAGACCACGTGGGCAAAAATGGGGCCGGGACGAAATTCAAAATCCCCTTTTTCTTTGTTGAAAAGGGTGAGGCCAAGGATATCTGTCGGCAATAGGTCGCTGGTAAATTGAATCCGCTGAAACTTGGCTCCCAAACTGTGGGCGATGGCCCGCGCCAAAGTGGTCTTGCCTACACCGGGCACATCTTCAAGCAAAACATGACCTTCCGCAACCAGGGCCATGACCACCGCCTGCACCACCTGCGATTTGCCCTGAAACACGGATTCGATATTGGCAATCAGCTTGCCAATCTGTTGGTGCAAGGTTTGTAATCGCTCCGCTGGGATCCGTGCCGAACCAGACCGGCTGCCGACACTCGCCATAAACCATTCCCAAAGGGGCCTATTCCACCTTACAGGCTGGATCCCATTGCCAGCTCAGGGCGGGATCCCGCTAAACCCCAGTGAAAAACCGGAGTATCATAGACCTAAGCCCTCCACAAGGATGGATATCTTGGAACTGTCTTGCAAAAGTGAATATGCTCTCCTGGCCCTTCTGGAATTGGCCCAGCACTACAGCGATGGCCAGGTGCTGCAGATTAAAGAAATTGCGGCTCATCAGTCCATACCCGACCGCTACTTGGAGCAATTGCTGGCCACCTTGCGCAGACAGGGGTTGGTGCGCAGCCAACGGGGATCCAAGGGAGGCTATTTCCTGGCCCGAGCACCCTGGCAGATCTCGCTGCTGGATGTTATCCAGGCCATCGAGGGGGAAGATCTCAGCCGCTCCCGCGACTTGCCCTCGGGCGATCTCACCCCAGAGCGGGAAGTGCTCCTGAAGGCCTGGCAAGATGCCCAAGCTGCGGCGGTAGCCATTCTCCAGAAGACCACCCTGCAAGACCTCTGCGACCGGCAGGCACAACAGCAACAGGCTCGGCTCATGTACTACATCTAGGCCAGAGGCTGGAGCTGGGATCCTTGGAAGGTTTTGGGTTATCCTGAAACACATTGCTTTTCGAATTGAGCCCTTCCATGACCGTTCGCTCTTCTCGCTCTCAGGCTGCCGATACGTTTTCCGCGGAAGATTTTGCCCAGGCTTTAGACAAGCAAAACCTCAGCTTTCAACCGGGGCAGGTGGTGCAAGGCCGCATCTTCCAACATCAGAACGATGGCGCTCTGGTGGATATTGGCGGCAAATCCCCGGCCTTTTTGCCCCTCAAGGAAGCAGGGATCCGCCCAGGGGAAGATTTGAGTGCCCTCTTTCCCCTAAAAACAGAAGCCGAGTTTCTCATCTTGCGAGAAGATGCAGAGGGACAAATTGTGCTCTCGGCGCGGCGGCTGAGGCTGAAGCGGCTTTGGGAAGAGCTGGCCCAGAAGCAAGCCAACGGCCAGACGGTAACCGTTCCGGTGATCGCCACCAACAAAGGGGGGGTGGTGGTGGATGTGCAGGGGCTGCGCGGCTTCATTCCCCGCTCCCACCTCAGCCAACGGGAAAGTCTGGAGGAGTTGGTGGGGCAATCCTTGACAGCAAGCTTTATCGAGGTGAACCCAGAAGCCAACAAGCTGGTGCTCTCCCAAAGGGCGGCTGTAAAGTCCGAGAACCTGAGCCGCTACACCAGTGGCCAAGTGGTGGAAGGCAAAGTCAGCGGACTAAAACCCTTCGGTGTGTTTGTGGACTTGGAAGAAGGGGTAACCGGGCTGTTGCACATCAAGCAGGTCAGCCAAAGTTTTGTAGCCTCGCTACCGGATTTGTTCAAACCAGGCCAACGCATCAAAGCTGTTGTCATCGATGTGGATGAGGCCAAGGGACGGATGGCCCTCTCCCTGCGGGTGCTGGAAAAGCATCCGGGCGAGGTGCTGGAGCAGCTGGACAGGGTTATGGAGGAGGCCGAAGAGCGGGCCGGTAAACTCAAGGGGAGAATAACATCCGACGGCCAAGTCATCTGATCCCATCTCTGCCTCGAGTTCGGATGCAAAACCTGCAGAGGGAAAGCAAGACGCCTTACGGCAATCAGAGGAAAATCACGGTACTGATACATTCACGCTGAACTCTCCTGAACATGGTTCAGGAAAGAAGCGATCGCATCCTGCCTATCTCTGTTCGCGTCAGCGGGACGGAGTCCAAACAGGAAGGCGGTATCCCGCAAAGCCCTGAGGAATACCCCCCGAGCGCTTTCCCCCTTCACTTCCCGGCAACCGTTGCGGTGGACTCAAGGATCAGGGGGAAACTTGGTCTACTATATCCCTCTCAATGACTTTTGCCAAACCGCCTAAAGCTCAGTAAATTCAGCGAAGTTCAGGGTTTTGGGGGTTAGAGGCATGCTCTAGTACTACCCTTACTCCTGCAGGGGCCTGTGCTCAACGCCCAGGGGCTTACCTCTGACAATACCACTGGTCTTAGCCCTCTTCAGCCAGGAGGTGATTTTCGGAAGAGTTCCCAGAAGAGGGCTGGATCCCCTACCCCCGCATAGGCAACCTCGAAGGGTAGAGCTTAGGATGGCTTGACCCATCTCCTCTTTATCAGCTCTCTCGCTGCCTATGAACCTGTCATCCATTGCCAAGCCACAGCAGCTTTCTCTTTTGCTGATTGCACTTCAGCTAACTCTGGGAGCGCCGGCGACAGCTCATCCGGTCACCAGTTCTGCAACGGACTCGACGGCGGCGGCCATTCAGCGAGTAACGGAAATTCATGGCGGAGCTGGGCCTTGGGCCGTGGTCGGCTATCGCATGGGGATGCGCGCTTTGCAGGAGCTGGGCTTGATGAGTCCAACTCCCCACACTTCTAGGAACCGTTTTCTGGTGGAGGTCATTCACGAGTCGCCGGCAGAGATCCCGTTTGTGTGCATTGTGGATGGCTTGCATGCTGCAACAGGGGCCAGTTTGGGCAAGTTGAACTTGAAGCTGGTGGAGGTCGAATCTCTTGAAAAAATGCGCAGCGTGGTCATCCACCGAGAAACTGGCAAGCGGGTGGAGTTTCAAGTTTTGCCCGAGTTTATTGACAAATACCGGAACTTGCCCCCGGAACAACTGGCGGCTGCAGGGCAGGAAGTTCTTCAACTAGCCGATGAGAAGCTCTTTCGCCTCTCCATTAGCCCCTAGCAGGGAATATCGCTGCCGGATCCCTTCGGCATTCCTGAGCCAGTCAGCTCCAGACCCGAGCGGGTGGCCACCTCTGCTAGATGCTCTCTTTCTAGAACTCTCATGAGCTTGCCAGGTACCCCCTACCCTAGGGAATCCGAGCTTGAGCGAATACATCTTGAGGGATCACCTTTAGACCCGGCAGGAAATCATCTTGAATGGCTTGGGATCCCGTAAAGGTGCGCGGCGGGGCATCGGGATAGAAGACGGTGATGCTCTTGGCTTGGGGATCCACAACCCAAACGCGGGGGATCCCAGCTTCTAGATAATCGGTTGCCTTCTGGGCTATGGCTCCAAAACTCTGGCCAGGAGAAAGGATCTCGATCACCAACTCGGGAATGGCAAAACAAGGCTCATCGGTCATGGCCTCAACCGGCAACCGCTCGTTAGAGATGTAAGTAACATCAGGAACTGGGATCCAGGGCTCTGCCTTTCGTGTTAAAACAACTGCCCACTCAGTATGTGCTGACCCAGGCTTAGGACACTCAGGGCTAGAGCACCAGTCCTCCAGAATTCGCCACAACACCGGTTGGAGACGAGCATGGAAGCGTTTTGGCGACATGGGTTCGTTTTTGGAGACGACCCGCCCATCGACTAGCTCATAGACAATATCCCCCTCCGGCAAGGCCAGAAACTGTTCGGGAGTTAGCTTTTGACCTGAAATGGACAACTCTGGAGTCGATAGCATCACAGGATCCCCGTTGTTTAGGATGGCCGAATCTCTGTCTAGGCTAGCTCTGACATCCCCCACCTTCACCGTTTTGAAACAGTTGTCGAGCAGGGATCCAAATCCAGCGGCAAGATGGCTCCACTCAATTTTGGGGGTAGAGATCCCCATCTTTCTGGCACCGGCTGAGCAGAGAATGCCACTTTTCGGGAGAGGATAGGGCAACATTCAACCCAGAACCCTCTCCAGGCAACTTGAGAAGGGGGGGCTTCCAAGCTGCAGTAGCTTGAAGATGCCCGTGCTTCAATGCTTGAAAGCCGTCATCGAGAGGATCCCTATGGCTAATACCCTTTTGACCACTCTAGGCACCAGCCCCTACAGCGAGACGGTGTATGTTTTTGGGGAGCGGAAAGCCGATAGAACCCGTTATGTTGCCAAAGCCCTCTGTCAGCTCTTTGACATCGAGAGGGTGATTGTGCTGCTAACCCAAGAAGCACATGACACCCATTGGAAGCATCTACAGGACTGCCTACCCCCCCACGTGGAGAAAATTGCCAAGGCCATTCCTGAAGGGAAAACCGAGGCAGAGACCTGGCAGATCTTCGACGTGCTGGTTGACAGCATCGAGGCCAACACACGGCTGCTTTTTGATATCACCCACGCCTTTCGCTCCATCCCGGTGCTGGTGCTTTTAGGAGCTGGCTTTTTGCGCAAGGCCAAAAATGTTGAAATCCAGGGGCTCTACTACGGCCTCTACCGCCCTGGCCAGGTCGAAACCCCCATTATCGATCTCACCCCGGCGGTTCGGCTTTTGGATTGGCTGACAGCTACCGACAAATTCATCAGCACCGGCTCGGCGCTGGAGTTGGGCCAACTTTTGGATACAGTTCAACGGGACTTTTACCGCCAACCAAAGCTCGGCAAAAGGGATCCCAAGCCCATCCGGCTGCAGAACTTTGGCCAAGCCATCCGCAATATCTCTCGTTCCCTGGAGCTGGTAAGACCGGTCAGCCTTTTGGAGGATGACTTGCTTAGGTTGCAAAGGCACTCCACCCAGGAGTTGGCAGAAGAGGTGGGCCAATTTGCCAAGCCCTTTGGCTTGCTGTTGCAAAGCATTCAAGACAGCTACAGCCAACTGGCTTTGCCAGCAGACAGAGCTACGGATGCCAAGGCTCAAGTTCAAAAGCAATTTCAAATGCTGCGCTGGTATGTGGAGAAACGCTTCACCACGCAGGCAATTCTCTTAGCTCGGGAGTGGGTGATCTCGGCCCTCTGCTTGTGTGAGGGGCTGCCCAACTACCGCCAGCGGGAAGCGCGGCAGGAGATCGAACACCAACTGGGATCCCTCATTCCACGGGAAGACCAGCCCCAGGCGCCTCCTGACATTGCTGCCCATGTTCCCGATGTGCAGAAACTTGCCAACCTCTGGTCTCGCCTCAGCCAGTACCGCAACGATGTTGCCCATGTGCAGATGAATCCAGACCCTTTGAACAGCGAAGCTCTAGAAAGCTTTGTTTTGCAAGACCTGCTGCCTGGCCTGGAAGAGCTGTTTCCCAAATTGACCTGGGCAGAAGGGAAGTTGGAAGGGGATCTTTCCACTTCTCCGTAGGCTAAAGACATCGGTTCGCCCTCAGGTTCTGGGTTTTTGGTCAAACAACGGTTATTGAGAAATACTGAAGAAAACTGAGGGCTGGCCGGGATCAGATCGATTTTGTTTTGTAGCTTCTGTAGCCACGACATCGGGTGGCTACCGGGGTTTTGTTCCTTGTTCCGGGGTTTTGTTCCTTGTTCGAGGAGTTCCTAACTGTTCTGTTTCTCCAGCGAAAACACCATGTCTTACTACTGGCAAGCTAAGCTCTGGGGTCTGTTACATGATCCCGCCCTCAAAGCCCTACACGACAGGACTGGCCGCTCCAAGGAAGGGCTGTGGACCAGACTGGCAGCGATGCAGGGATGGTCTTCTCCCAAAGCCGAGGGATCCTCTCCCATAGGCGATGCCGATCTCATCGCCTCGGCCAGCGACCGGGCTGCCATTGGCCATTTGCCTGTAGCCATCGACTACCAGGTTGAGGATCGCGGCCAGGGGTTAGGCTCTGGACTGGAGATGAGCCATCTGCTCTCGGGGCGCAAGCACTTTTGGCAATTGGCCGATGACCAACACCAAGCCCTCAAGGATGCCCGCTTCCGTGCAGACTACCTGATGGAACGGGAGGAGAGCGCCATCCCCGATTGGGTTCGGCAGGAGACGGATCCCCAAAAAGTGTTTTGGTGGTTTTGGCGGTGCTTTCCCCAAGCTATTTGTCAGGAGTTTGGGGATGAGAGCTTGCTGCTATTGCCGGCAGAAACCCGGCTTCCAGACGGATCCCTGTGGAGCCATGCCAGCGTCACCGCAGCCCTAGCGGGATGCTTGGCCGGCTACGAGGAGCCCACGCGACCCTTTTTGGTGAGCTTTACCTTCAACCCCATCCAAGAGTTGATCAAAGCCA
Source organism: Thermostichus sp. MS-CIW-26 (assembly GCF_054059115.1). Classification (NCBI taxonomy): domain Bacteria; kingdom Bacillati; phylum Cyanobacteriota; class Cyanophyceae; order Thermostichales; family Thermostichaceae; genus Thermostichus; species Thermostichus sp. MS-CIW-26. The sequence continues at coordinate 13,301 of NZ_JBSSBV010000043.1, read as the reverse complement.
GCCGCAAGATGCGGGACTTTTGGGCCGGATCCTGGCTGCTGCACTACCTTTCTGCCCGCATGAGTTGGCGGCTTGCCGAGAAATACGGCCCCGACTGTCTGCTCTACCCCAGCCTCTACGGCCAGCCGTTAATCGACCACTGGCTGCGGGAGAAGTACCCCGAATTTGAAGAATGGATCCCTCAACCTTCTGCCAACGCCCTGCTCACCGCCGGTTTTCCCAATGTGCTCCTGCTGCTGCTGCCAGAAGAGCGGGTGGAGGCGGCCATGCAGTTTGCCCAGCAGACCCTCAAGGAAGAATGGAAGCAGTTGGCCCAGAGGGTGCTGGATCACCTGCAGGCGGATCGCCGCTGGATGGTGCAGTTGCACCCAGAGGATCCCTCCTGGGGAGGGTGGCTAGAGCACCAGTGGCAGCACTACTGGGCAGCCGTGCCCCTGGGATCCCCGGCTCACTCTCTCAAGGATACCGGCATCCTCAAGCCCCCTCAGGTTTCCATTGATGAGGATCCCTGGGTCAGCGCCCAAAACCGCACCCATCACCTAGAGGCCAAGCAAAAGCTCTTCGGGGATGAGGAGCTGGAGTTCTTGCGAGTTAGCTTCTGGGATCCCCAAAGACAACAGCGCCGCCAATACAAAGCCGGACTCAACGTGGGATCTTGGTGGGCAGCCGCAGTGGAGCAAAGTCGGCGGCTACAAGCCGCTTGTAAGCAGGCCCGCGATTGGCAGCTCCCCGTTGCGTTTGGGCCGCGCAGCACCGTTTCGGGCTTGGGGCCGGTGGTGCATCCCTCACCGCGGCAGGGGTGGATAACGGAGGGAGAGAGTCGGCGGCTTTGGCAGCGGCAGGCAGGGCTCTTCGATGGCCGCGAGCAGCTCAATGCCACCGAAACCCTCAAACGGTGCTTGTACAAAGTGCTGCCGGAGCTCTTCCGCGAGCTGGATGAAGACCAGATTGCCGCTTCCTACCCGGATCTCACCGCTGGCGTAGCCGGCTACCTCAAAACCCAAGGGCAACGGGAGCGGGAGCATTTTGAGCAGGCCTGTCAGGCAGTGGAGGCCCGCTACCCGGAGGTCAGAGGGGTGCTGCGGGAAATGCGAGGCAAATGGGGGATCCCGTGGGCCGACCGGCAGAACCTGCGCTACCATCCCCGTCTGCTCAATGCCGGTTGGCTGGTGGAAGACCTGGAGCTGGACGAGGAAACGCAAAGAAGCTACCGGCAGGACATCGAGACGCTTCTAGGCCGCTACTACCCCAGCGTTAACCCCGCCAGTTGGTACGTGCTGGCTGCCGGGGATGGGGACGACATGGGCAAATGGCTCAGGGGCGAGAAGATGAAATCCTACTACGACTATCTGCCTCAACCCCTACAGCGGCTGGCCAACGGGCAAACGGAAGCCATTGGCGAGGTCTTTGACAAGGACAAGGAGGAGCTGGAGCAAGTCAAAGACGCTTTTCAGAAGTTTGTCAAAAACAGCCGCAAGCGCATGGGGCCTGCCACCCACAGCGCCCTAAGCCGCGCCCTGCTGGATTTTTCCGGCCAGTTGGTGCCCTACCTAACAGAGCAACGCTATGCAGGCAAGCTCATCTACGCCGGTGGGGACGACGTTTTGGCCTACACCAACCTCTGGGAGTGGGATGGCTGGCTGTGGGATATTCGCCAGTGTTTCCGGGGGGGAGAGGATGACTGGCGGGAGTTTGAGAACCTGGGGGACTACTGGCAGTGGAAAAAAGGGCGGCCTCCCGAAGGTTTGAGCCAGCGCCCCCTCTTTACCCTGGGATCCGCAGCCACCATCAGCTTCGGCGTGGTGATTGCCCATCACTCGGTGCCTCTGGCCATTGCCCTGGAAAACCTTTGGCAGGCGGAAGAAGAAGCCAAGGGCCACCTCTATGCCCATGGCTGTCTCAAAGACAGCGTGCAGGTGCGGGTGCTGTTTGCCAATGGCAACCAACTGGTGAGCACCAGCAAGTTCGACACGTTCGACAAGTGGAAGGATCTCCTTGATTTTGACTGGAAGCTCATGGGCCAGCAGCAGGATCAAAGCTCCTTGTTTGAGCAGGCAGCCCAACTGTGGGAGCAACATCCTGCCCCCAGCCCAGAGGCGGTGCCAGCCTGGGCCACGCTCTTTTGCAGCCGCCGGGATCTCTTCAAACAGGAATCGGAGCAGAAAGAGCACTTCCAGAACAAGCTTGTGGAGTTTATCCAGCATTTTTGGCAGCACAGCCTACCCGCCCAGCCGCAGGCGTGGGATCTGGAGATCAAAAACTGGTTCAAGTTGGCAGCTTTTGTGCTGCGCAACCGCACCGTTGCTTTGGGGAGGAACAGCCGATGAGTTGGTTTACCCTATCACCCTTGGATGTGTGGATGTTTCGAGATGCTAAGCCCTTTGCCCCGGGAGAGCGGGCCTGGGCCAATAGCAGCTTTCCTCCTAGCGGCCATACCCTTGCTGGTGCTATCCAGGCTTACCTGGGCCAGCCCTTGACGCTGCGGCTGCGGGGCCCCTTTCTCTGCCACGACGAAAGGCTCTATTTCCCCGCCCCTCTGCATCTGGAAGACGGATCCCCCCTTGTTCCCGTTCCTTGGTTGGACGAGAGGGATCCCTACTTCCATTGCCACTGGGATCCCACCCGGCCAGCCCCCTTGGTTTCCTTGAGGCCAGCAGAGGAGGAACCCGAAGGCAGCCAGAGCAGCAAGAAGAAGAAAACAGGAGGCTACCTGCCCTTCGAGGTGGTGCAAAAGGCGCTGGAAGGCAAAGGCTGGGATCTCAGCCAGGCCGTTAAGCCGCCGCTGAAGTATGAAGTGCGGCCCCACAACACCCTGCAGGTGAGCAAGCGGCAAGTGCGAGAAGCCGATGGCTACTTTGTGGAGACCTGCATCCGCCTTCAGCCGGGCTGGAGTTTGGCCCTTTCCATCGAGTGCTGGGATCCCGATCGCGAAGCCTGGGATCCCTTGCCCCTGCAGCAAGAAGTGGTTGTGCGGCTGGGGGGAGAAGGCCACGGTGCCTTGCTAGCCCCTTGTCCGAAGTTGCAGGCGCAGTGGCAGCAGTTGCAGGCCCTTTCTCAGGCCGCCTTTTGCCAAGCCGGACGCGCTTTGGCCTACTTAGCGACCCCAGGTGTGTTCATCAAAAAGGTGGACGGGCGTTCCCTATGCCGTGCCTGGCCGTGGGAATGGCGATTGGCCACTCCCCATCCTGCTCACTCCCTTACCGGCCCCCTGGTGAGCGTGGCCACCGGCAAGCCCGTTGCCATCAGTGGACGCCTGCGGGTGGATCGCCCCCCAGAGCAGCGGCAGATGAGCCTGCCCGCCCCCCAAGTTTTTGCCGCGCCCCCTGGCAGTATCTACTACCTGGAGCAGCCGGCCCCCCTCAACCAAGAAGAGCCCGAGCTAGAAGATGGCCGGCTCAACGTGTTCCACCGCTGGCGGCTTTTGGGCTACAGCGAATTGCTTTGGCTCCGTTGGGCCGACTGAGCGCAGGTGTTTGAAGTTCTGTTTCAGAGTTGATGAAGGAGTGTTTTCCTATGGCTTTTCACGTAGTCTATCTCACCTTGTTGACCCCTCTGCACACTGGCGGCACCACCCAAGAAGGCAACCTCTTGGGGATTGCCCGCGAATCCCACACCCATTTGCCCTACATCCCTTCCAGCACCATTCGGGGCAGGTTGCGGGCCAGCGTGGCCGATAAAGACAAAAAATTTGAGCTCTTTGGCAACGAAATTGGAGAAGGGGATCAGCTTACCCAGGGATCCATTTGGATTGGAGATGGCTCCTTGCTTTGGATCCCGGTGCCCTCCCTCAGCCACGGGGTGGTGTGGATAAGCTGCCCGCTTCTGCTCAAGCGCTGGCTGCGGCTAACAGGCCAGAATCTGTCAGTGCCGGATCCCTATAGTACGAGCTTGAAGGCCGACCGACCCATTTACCTCAAAGATGCCATTCTCAAGGAGGGTCTCAAACAATGGTCGGAATGGAAGAGCTACACCAAAGACCCCAACATCAGTCGCGTGATCGTTTTACCAGATCAGCATTGTGCCACCCTCATTCAAATGAGCCTGTGGCGGCAGGTGAAAGTCAAGCTTAGCGAGCACAAGGTTGTGGAAGGAGGCTTCCGCTATGAAGAGGCCATTCCTCCTGACAGCTTGATGTACTTTACCTGGGGGGTTACCGCCCAAGCAAATGGCAGTTCTGAGGAGGCAATGAAAGAGCTTCGAGATCTGCTGCAATCCAACCAGATTATGCAGATTGGCGGCCAGGAAAGCTTGGGCCGAGGCTTTGTGGAGCTGTCTTTGGATTAGATCTCAACCTAGGAGGGAGGTTTTATGAATAGCTTTGATCCGCGCACAATGGCCAAGCCCGTTTACGAATCCCTGTGCCAGCTCAGAGCACAAACCAAGGATACAGAAAGGCTAAAAGAGCAGAAGAACCAGGCTGTGGAGCTGTACACCTATCTTTCCACCTGGGGTTTGCTGCGCCTCAAGGCCGAAGAAGATGCCCTTAGCCAAGAGGGCAAAAAAGAGGTGGTCAAGGAGTTTTTCGATTGCCTAGAAAAGATCTCCGGTCAGAATGGAATCTCCAAATCCGACGGCCTAGATCGCCTCATGAGATTAGAAGTTGAAGAGTACCTGGGCTTAACAGGACTGGGACTTGCCTTGGCACAAGAATTCAGCTTCTGGGCTACAGCCATTTACCATGACGTTAGCGGAGGGGAATAATGAGCGTAGCCATTCCAATCCAGTCTATTTCCCTGTATGAAGGAAGCCAAGTGGTTATCCATTCGCTGACTTGGCAAGACTTTGAGAGCATTTTGGAGGAGTTAGGGGAAGACCGCCACACTCGCGTTGCCTATTACAACGGCACTTTAGAGATTATGTCTCCCTTATCCAAACACGAGCGCCCTCACCGCATTGCCGGCTACATTGTCTCAGCTATTCTGGATGCTCAAGGGAGAGACTGGGAAGATTTTGGCTCAACAACCCTTAAAAAGCCTGGCAGCGTTGGAGTAGAGCCTGACACCTGCTTTTATGTCCATCACCTAGAGCAGGTGCGAGGGTGTGAGGGAAGGATCGATGTCGATCTGTTGCCTCCGCCTGATCTGGCCATTGAGTCCGACGTTACTTCCCGGACCTTTATCGATGCCTATAAAGCTATTGGCGTGCCGGAAGTTTGGCTCTTGGGTGAGCGAAGTTTGCGGATATTTATTCTCCAGGGAGAAGACTACGTAGAATCGAGCTGCAGCCGGCTTTTTCCAGACTTCGACATCTCCAGTCTTGTACCTCAACTTATTCGACGCGCCTTAGAAATTGGCACCAGCGCTATGTTGCGCGAATTTCGGGAAACGCTTCGCAATTCCTAGTACTGCTTTCCAGCTTTAGGAGAAGATCAAATGCCTAGCAATCGTCCTGCCAACGCTCCACAACCCCTTCCCCGTCCTGGAAGACCAGGCTCACCTCAGCAAGGGGATCCCAGCCGTCCGCCAAGTTCAGGAAGTCGAGGAGGAGGCCATCCCCCCAATCAGAGAGGGGGGAGTGGTGGTGGAGGGGGCGGCAACCATTCCCAACCTTCTCCCTGGTTAGGGCATCCCTCGGATCCCAATCCCAACCCAGATCGGACGGCGAGCTTTATTGAATATCTGCGGTGGATGAGAGCTCCAGCAACTCCTTTCAAAGACGGAACCAAAGTCGATCTGGTGCACCAAGTAGAAGCAAAGGCAAACTACGGAGCGCGCCTGCAAGTTCTAAATGCTCGCATCAAACGCATTGCCGGAGAAGAAAACACTTTTCAGGTCACCTGTCCCTGGCGAATTCGGGTAGGCGGAGCCAAAGGCCCGGAAAGCATGCTGCTGCCCGCTTTTGATCACTTGGGGATCCCTTACCTTCCCAGCTCCACCTTGCGAGGGGTAGCCCGCACCCAGGCTATTCGAGAGTTGATGCAGAAGCGCAATCTGTCTTGGAAGGAGGCGGATAAAGCAGTGGCACCCTGGCTTGGGCATCTAGAAGCTGAGGACAAAGATAGTGCTGGCAAGGTGATCTTTTTGGATGCCTACCCTGTGCCGACCAGGACTCAAAGACAAGGGGATCCCGATAATTCCAGAACAGGAGGTCTAGCTGTCGATATTGCCAATAATATCTGGAAGTGGAACGGTCAAAATCTTGAATACTCACCTAATCCCAACCTCTTCTTTTCTCTCAAGCAAGCCACTTTTTTGATTGGCCTGCGTAAAGGGCCAGGCTGCACCGACGAGATGTTGGCCCAAGTGAAAGAATGGCTCATCCGCGGGCTGGAGCAAGGAGTGGGATCCCAGGTTAACACCGGCTACGGTCGGCTGATTCAAACTGGCAAAACTCTATCTCAATACAAGGGAGAATTCTTGCGGCTGCCTTTTGAGCTGGAGGGTCAGTTGATCCACGGGCGGCAAGTGGTCAACTGGAGATCTGATAAGAACCGGTATGACAACAAATCAATTGCCGAAGTCCGACCGGTAGCCTTTAAGAACATGCTGCGCTACTGGTTTCGAACCTTTGCCCTGGGTGTTTTGCCCGTGAAGCAGGTGCAGGAATGGGAGGGGCAACTTTTTGGGGCCATCACTCCCCAGCAAAAACATGGCTGGATCCATGTGGATCTTTTGAAGGGGCGAGTAACTCAACCAGAGCCGGAACCCAACCATGCTGGACAGCAAGAAGGGATCCTCATTCTCAGCCTTTCTGAGGAGTGCCACAACCATGCTTCAAAGGAGAACCAGAAAGCGGTGCAAAAGCTCTTTCGGAATCTGACCTGGATGCTGTTTCACCTGGGAGGTATTGGCCAGGGGGCAAGAAGGCCCTGCTACTCTCGCCAAGACCGCGGTAGAGCTCCTTGGTGGCGGGGATCCACCCTCATTCCCAACTCCGAAGATTCATTTTGGAATCTGCCAGAGTCGGTAGAGGAATTCCAGAAACTCTTTCAGAAGCGGCTGCGGGGCTTTTTTGAGGCGCTCCAGGTTTTGACTGGGCAGGCCATTGATCCCAGCAATCCCAGGAGCTTTGGTCAGGTCAGCAAAGAAAAGGGGCCTGAAGCTGTGGATGCCCATTGCAGGATTGTAGTCTGCAGCGGCGAGGAAGACTCCAGCAAGCCCTATGCCCTGGCTACCTTACATCGTCTGGGCCGACAGGGTGAAGGCCGGTATGACAAATTCTTATGCGGAGGTGTGCAGGGAGGTGTCGTGCCCTCGCCTGTTTGGATTGCCAACCTAGATGATTACCAAGTAGTTACCGTTTTTGGGGCAACTGCGAATCCTAGGAAAACATATCTTGAAAACCTTGAGAGAGGAGCAGTTGGCTTTGCTCAAATCTGGCCATTCCAGTAGCAGAACGTTAGAAGAGGCTCAACATGTCGAGAAGGAAAATCAACGTCAAAGCTCTAACAAGTCTAATCACAGCTTTAATCAACGGCTCAATCACACTGGCCATCTTACTGATTGCCCCTTTGGGATTGGCAGCCGTAATTACAAACACGATCCTTGTCATGATTGCTAGCTTATTTTCGGGCAGTCTGGCAGAGATTTTGATAGGTTTCTTGTCAAGTCCTGAAATTGATGTGGAGATTTTACCGGAGCGTGGCCGCTCTAAACCCGGCAATGCCATAGATCAGAGGAGAGGCGCTGAAGATCTGCGTCGTCATGACGAATAATGCGAACTTTATATGTCTCTCAGCAGGGGTGTAGGCTTAGCCTTAAGCAAGAGTTTGTGCTGGTTTATTTGGGAGATCTGCTTTTGCAAGAGGTGCCTTTGCCCTTGCTGGAACAGGTTTTTATCTTTGGCCGATCCCAGGTCACCACAGACGTAGTGAGAGCGTGCCTGAGGCGGAATATTCCTATTGCCTATCTCTCCCGGCTAGGCTATTGCTATGGTCGCCTTGTTCCTATAGAGAGGGGGTACCGCCGCTTAGCTCATTTGCAACAAGCGCTCCCTGAAGAATGGCGATTGCAAACGGCAGTCCAGATGGTGCGAGCCAAGCTGCTCAATAGCCGGGTGCTGCTGATGAGGCAGCTCAGGCAACGCCCCACTGAAACAGGGGATCTGACCCTGCGCAGTCTGGAACATTTGGCTGCTCAAGCTCTTGAGGCCAAGTCTCTAGATCAATTGCGGGGCATTGAAGGAGCGGCTGCGGCTCTGTATTTCCCGGAATTGGGAAATTGCCTTCAGCAAAGGGGCTTTGTTTTGCTTAACCGCACTCGACAGCCGCCCACTAACCCGGTTAATGCCATGCTCAGCTTTGGCTACATGGTGCTCTGGAACCATCTATTAACCCTGATTGAGCTGCAAGATTTGGATCCCTATCAGGGTTGCTTGCACGCTAGCAGTGAACGCCATGCTGCTCTGGTTTCGGACTTACTGGAAGAATTTCGGGCGCCTATTGTAGATTCAATAGTCCTCTGGCTGATCAACAAGGGCATTTTGAACATCGAAGAAGACTTTGAGTATCGCGATGGTGGCTGTTTTCTAAGTGATAGTGGCAGGAAAAAGTACCTTACAGCTTTCATCCAAAGAATGGAGGGATCCATCCAGACCCCTGACGGAGATCAACCCCGCTGGGATCTGCTAACGCAGCAAGTTAAAAAGTTTAAGCAATCCGTCTATAATCCTCAAGATTTGTACCAGCCCTACCGGATTCGCTGATGTTTCTTTATGTTGTTACCTACGATACTCCCTGCGACAAGCGACGCAAGAAAATTGCCGACCTGCTAGAAGGCTACGGCAAGCGCGTGCAATACAGCGTGTTTGAGTGCGTCCTCGACAAAGACAAGTTCGAGGAGCTCAAACTGCGGCTCCGCAAGAAGATCAAGCCCGAGGAAGACAGCGTCCGCTTCTATCCGCTCACTAGCTATGTCCTCGCCCAGGTGGAAATCTGGGGTGGGCCTGCCCTGACTGCACCCCCCAGCTCGGTCATTGTGTAGCTCAGGCAAGTCTCTTCCTACTTAAGCACTCGGTGTTTCCAAAAGCACACTCAAACGGTATCAACGCCTGCGCGAGCGATCCGCCAAAAGCCGCAAAGGCCGATTCTTTCGTCCGATCCCTCGACGCCTTGCGCCACAAGGCTTTCCGGCCCCAAAGCCCCCTCGCCAGCACCCTTTTTGCCGACTTTTTTCCGGATCCCTCGCAAATGGGTCTTGCATTCCTTGCCCTGCTTGGGTTTAAATAGGGGTGGAGGGGATCCCTAGAAATTGGAAACGCCTGCCCGAGAGGGTTGAAGACGCGAACCACCAACTTGGGTGGCTCGATGTGGGGATCCCTAGAAAGATGTGGGGATCCCTAGAAATTGGAAACGCCTGCCCGAGAGGGGGGCTTTCTGATTTCGCCTGCCCGAGAGGGGGGCTTCCCGGCCTGCAGTGGAGCCGTTAATCCACTGTTTGGGTGAATCCCTGATGCAGGGCTCTGGACCAACCCTGAATCTGGGAGGAACTCCAAGCTGACGGAGCCTGGTCCACTCCGTCGGTGAGGAGAGAAAGCCCTCTCCACCTTCTCTCCTTTTTTATTTTTATGTATACTGGTTCCCCCTTCGGGGGGATCCCTAGAAATTGGAAACTAGTGTACGCGATTGTAGTCGTCGCACACTGCCATGAGGTTCCCCCTTCGGGGGGATCCCTAGAAATTGGAAACCGAGTTAGTCGAAGCCGCATCCCCTGTTTTATACTGTCCGTTCCCCCTTCGGGGGGATCCCTAGAAATTGGAAACAAACAGGAACGGGACGGTTGTCCACGTTCTTTTCAAGTTCCCCCTTCGGGGGGATCCCTAGAAATTGGAAACTTGGTTAAACGTGTCGCCAGGGGAGCAACCGAACTAGACACACTTCTCAAAAGGAGCCTACAATGTCTAAGCGCATTATTTGGACTCCGGACGAGTGGCTCGAAGCAGCGAAAGCTGCAGTTGAGTCTGCGTTCGGCGATTCCTACAACGAAGAAAAGCCGGTGGCTCCGGCTCAACCAAAGCCAACTCCTGTTTTGTTGCCCAAGCCTGTGCGGGTTCCAAACCGTGCGGGTAAGGGTGCAAGTGTGACGATAGCCCAGATCCGCAAGGCTCAAGTTCCCCCTTCGGGGGGATCCCTAGAAATTGGAAACGCCTTGGCGGCAATTACGTCCTCGATTTGTTTCGTCCAGTTCCCCCTTCGGGGGGATCCCTAGAAATTGGAAACTTATTCAGTTGTCCGCTCATATTCAATTTTTCACTCATGTTCCCCCTTCGGGGGGATCCCTAGAAATTGGAAACTTGAAGATGAAGATAGTTTCACCATCCACAAATTCAAGTTCCCCCTTCGGGGGGATCCCTAGAAATTGGAAACTATCTGTAAGACCTAGAGCTAGCCCTACTCCCTCACGTTCCCCCTTCGGGGGGATCCCTAGAAATTGGAAACTTGAGGTGCAGGATCCATTTGGTTGAACAAATTGGTTCGTTCCCCCTTCGGGGGGATCCCTAGAAATTGGAAACATAAATGCGCAACGCTGAGCGCGTAGAACTTGCTCCTTGTTCCCCCTTCGGGGGGATCCCTAGAAATTGGAAACTAATAATTCTTTTGAAATCGACTTCTACAATTCCTTCGTTCCCCCTTCGGGGGGATCCCTAGAAATTGGAAACTAGTTCCCCACCCCGGAATACTGTAACACCGAGAGTGTTCCCCCTTCGGGGGGATCCCTAGAAATTGGAAACTTACTTCTTTGTTGATAGTAGTTGCTGTTCATTGACATAAATTGTTCCCCCTTCGGGGGGATCCCTAGAAATTGGAAACTACCAACGTATTGCGCGTACCTTAGCTAGACATGCACGCAGTGTTCCCCCTTCGGGGGGATCCCTAGAAATTGGAAACTATGGCTAAACCGTGGACATGGCATACTCTGTTCTCCGAGGAGTTCCCCCTTCGGGGGGATCCCTAGAAATTGGAAACTCACGCTGAAAGACGACTATACTGTGGATAGCTCGGAGTTCCCCCTTCGGGGGGATCCCTAGAAATTGGAAACTGGCTAACCGTGGCCATTATGTACGCTATGTGGTCTAGAGGTTCCCCCTTCGGGGGGATCCCTAGAAATTGGAAACTCCGGGATAAAATCCCATGGTGTTATGTGGGTTGCAGGTTCCCCCTTCGGGGGGATCCCTAGAAATTGGAAACCGAAGGTAAGCCGGCGACCGCCAACACCGTCACTGGTCCACACGTTCCCCCTTCGGGGGGATCCCTAGAAATTGGAAACTGTCTTACTGATACCCACGGTCTATTTTTTGAATTTTTTGTTCCCCCTTCGGGGGGATCCCTAGAAATTGGAAACCCTATAGCCACAAAAAATCCCCCGCCAATAAGGCGGGGTTTTTCCTTCGGGGGGATCTATAGAATTGGAAACCTAGGGATCCCCAGTTGGAAAGAAATTAGAAACAGAGAAAAGATTAGAGTAAAGCCGGTGCTGCTCGGCAGAGGCCAGGCAGCGCTGTTGGTGCTCAGGCCACTCCTGGAGGGCTAGTTTTTGTTGTTCCTGGAGAAGGGTTTGTAGGTCTGAGTCTGCAGGCAGCTCGCCTTGCAAAACCTGCAAATCGTTAAAGCGGCCCAGTTGATCCTGCAAGCACTTCAGGGTTGCTATCCAATCTTGCATGGTTTCCCCGTAAAAGGGCGCAAAAAACTCCACCTGATAGCGGAGTCGTTTGGTGGCCTTGCGCAGCTCGTGCAGTTGCTCAGCCTGGGCTTCCGTTGCGGGGAAAGCAGGGATCCGCCAGCCTGGCTGCAGCAGCCACTGGGCCAGCAGGGGAGTCAGCAAGTGGGGCAAGCTTTCCGGCAGAGGCAGCTCCGCCTGGGGCTTATAGCGGGGGTGAGCCAGCCACTGCTCGCAGGCAGCTTGAAACGCCAGGAAGTCAGCATCTTCAAGAATGCGGCGGGAGCGTTTCTCGGCTTGGGTTCGACGTTGCTGCAGATCTTGTTTTAGCTTCTCCAGTTCTGCCTGCTGGGCTGCCGGGATCCCTTCCCAGCAAGGTTCCTGCAGGATTTCCAGCAGCACGTCCAGATCCCGCTGCTTGCCCAAAGCACTGGCCAGCTTTTGCAGGCGTTTGGGCTTGAGAGGCTTGGGCAGCCGGACGGATCCCTGAAATACCTGCACCCAGGTGCCAATACGGCGCAGGGTCACCCGGATTTGGTGCAGAGACTCTGCCGCCTCTGGATGCTGGGTCAGAACTCGCTTTACGTGTTTCTGCAGCCGCTGCCATTGCTGGCTCAACAGCTGGTGGGCCCAGGCGGCCACGGTTGGCAAGGGCGCAGATGAGGGCAAGGTCAAGTGCAAGGACTCCGTCCCGCTGACGCGAAAGGACTCCGTCCCGCTGACGCGATCGGTTTTCAGCTCAGCAGCAACAGCGTCCACAGCCAGCCTCCTCTACCCAAAACGAGAACCAAGAGGGCAGCAGGCTCTTTTCACATAGGTCATCCAGAATAGCTTGAGGTTACCCCCGCCTCTTCCTTTTTAACCTAATCTTAACCTTGGTAAACCGAGCAGGCTGTGGCCAGGGAAACTGTCGCGAGCTTTGGCCTGTCGCGCCATTCCCGTCAGCGGAACAGAGTCTATGGCTCCCGGCCTGCTGTCGCAAGTGGTAGGCGGGGTTCGACCACTGACCAGAGGCGGGCAGCCACCTCTGCCGGGGATCCCTGGGCTGAAATGCGGACAATCCGCTCTGGTTCTGCAGCGGCCAGGGTTTCGAATCCGCAGTAAACCCGCCGGTGGAACTCTAGGCCTTCTTGCTCGTTAGTGCTCTGCACCGCTAGCTCAACTGCGCCAGAAGAACGAGAGCGAGCTCGTTCTAGCCCCACCTCGGGGGGCAGATCCAGCCACAGGGTGAGATCCGGCTGTAGCCCGTCGGTGACCCATCGGTTGAGCTGCCGGATCAGATCCAGATCTATGCCCCGGCCATAGCCTTGATAGGCCAAGGTGGAATCGGTAAAGCGATCACAAACGACCACCTGCCCTGCCGCCAGAGCCGGCGCGATGACCTTGCTCACGTGTTCAGCCCGATCCGCCGCGTACAGGAGCAACTCCGCCAGAGGGCTAAAGGGATCCCCGTGCAGCAACAGCTCCCGCAGCGTTTTGCCCAGCGCCGTGCCCCCCGGCTCGCGGGTACACAGGCAAGCGTAGCCTTCTTGGCGCAGCCGCTCAACCAAGAGGGCCTGTTGGGTGGTTTTGCCCACCCCTTCCCCGCCTTCTAGGGTGATGAACACACCGTCGTCCTGATACATTCACGCTGAACTCTCCTGAACATGGTTCAGGAAAGAAGCGATCGCATCCTGCCTATCTCTGTTCGCGTCAGCGGGACGGAGT
>NZ_JBSSBV010000042.1:0-21604 GCF_054059115.1 Thermostichus sp. MS-CIW-26 | reverse complement strand
TCTACTATATCCCTCTCAATGACTTTTGCCAAACCGCCTAAAGCTCAGTAAATTCAGCAAAGTTCAGGGTTTTGGGGGTTAGAGGCATGCTCTGCAGGAGGGTTAGCGCAGGTTGAGTTGGGGCTGCAAATTAAAGGAGTGCCCCGGCACCACCACGTAGACGTCGGGGATGTTGGTGGGCTCCAGGCTTTGCAGGGCTAACCCTTCGATGTTGGAGCGCAGGGCGTTGTTGATGGTGGCTTCCAGTTGGGACAAAACCTGCGCCTCGTTGCCCTGAGCGGCCAAGCCAGGAAACTGGCTGTACACGGCGCGCGCCAAGCTGCTGGCCAAGGGGAGCTGGATCAGGGTGAGGTTGGATCCCCCCAGCTGGGGGCCCAAGGTGTTGGCCCGGCCGCGGATGCCCAAAGCTTGGAGGGCATTGGCCGTTTGGCTGACGGGGATGGTGCAAGTATCCATCTTGTAAACGGGCACTGAGGCCATGGTCAGAGCAGAAACGCTGGTCAGTTGCACCACAGTAAAGGAGGCAGTGCCGTTATAGGCAAAGCAAAAATCGCGAAAGGCTGCGGGCACATTGGCAGCGCGGATGGGGCGCTCATCGTCAAAGCCGCCCGACTCGGCGAAGATGTTGCGGATAGCGAATCCCCCGAAGAAGGCCAGCAGGGCCACCACCAGCAGGATCGTCAGATCGGAGGAGGAGACCCCCCCGCTGGAGCTGCCGCCTCGCCCACCACCGCCATATCCCCCACCGCCAACATAGCTGGAGGTGTAGCCGTAAGCCGCGGAACGGCTGTAGTCACTGCGGTAGCCGGATTCCCCAAGGACTCCGTCCCGCTTACGCGAGCGGCCAGCAAAGGACTCCGTCCCGCTACCGCGAAAGGCAGAGGAACGGGCGGATCCGTCGTAGCTGCGGTTGCCGGAGACAGAACGGCGGGGAACTAGCGCTTGCCCAGGGCGCTCACCGGCTCCTCCTGCAGCGGCTTTCTGCCCCCCCTTTTCGCTGTCAACACGAGACCCCTCGTCTCGGCCAGTCTGGGGGGAGCGGTTGGAAGGGCGAGAAGTGGCCCCTTGCGCGGACTCCCTGTAGCTATCCCGCCCATTCTCCAAGGACTCCGTCCCGCTACCGCGATCGTCCAGCCAATCCTCTGCGCCTGCAAAGGTTGAGCCCTCTTCCGGCAAAGGGGGTGGGGAACGACGACTTTGCCGCTCCCTTCCTTCACCAGAGTTTGCAACCGAGGAGACCGCGGCTTCCTCACCGGCAGAATCCGGGGAATGGCGGCTGGGATCGGGGGCAGCAGTCCGTTCCGCCGCTGCAATGGGATCTTGATCCTCAAACTCAGAAAAACCCATAGTTCTTCGAGCGCTCCCCTCAGCTGCCAAGGCAAGACGGCTTTCAATTTCACTCCCCCGAAGGGAAGGGACTATTGTATCCTAGCAGCTCCCCAGCCAGGACATCGGATGCTATTCCTGGGATCCAAGCCAGCCCATACGCTTCTCCAGGAGAGGCAACTGCGCTTTCAAGGCGCGCAAGGCTCGCCCTCGGTGGCCGACGGCCTCTTTTTGAGCTGGGCTCATCTCGGCAAAGGTTAGTCCCACTTCGGGCACCCAAAACAGGGGGTCATAGCCAAACCCCCCCTCTCCCCGCGGCTGGGTCAAGATCTCTCCCGAGCATACCCCTTCCACCAGGGCATGCACTACACCTTGGGGATCCACCAGGGCGATGGCGCAGTGAAAGGTGGCTCGGCGATTTGGGATCCCTTCCATTTCCCTAAGCAACCGCTCGATGCGGGCAGCATCGTTGGGGGCATAGCGAGCCGAGCGGATCCCAGGGGCACCGCCAAGGGCTTCTACCGCTAAGCCGGAATCGTCGGCAATGGCCCACTCCCCCAGAGACTTGGCCACGGCTCTGGCTTTGAGAAGGGCATTTTCGGCAAAGGTGGTGCCGGTTTCTTCCACCTCAATTTCTGAGGGCATGCGGCGCAGCTCCCAAGCAGGGGCATGGGCCTGGAAAAAGGCATTGAACTCGCGCCATTTGCCGGGGCTACTGCTGGCCAAGATCAAAGGACGGGTCATGGAAGGTTCCTACGAGTGGAAATCTGAGGAGGCGGAAGGCTGTCCAAGGGCTTCCTGCCTAATGGATCTCGAGAACCATGTTGTGCAGGGCTGTGTTAATCACCAGGGTGGATCCCCATCGCTCTACCTTGCCCCCATCCCAGTGCATGTGTCCGCAGATGTAGTAGCGGGGCTGCACCTGTTCCAAAAGGGGGCGCAAGGTGGGTGTGCGACGGTGATACCACTTCCCGCCTTCATCCAAAAAGCCTCGCGGCGGAGCATGGGTGAGCAGCAGGTCAATGGGCCGGGGGGGTTGACTGTAGAGGGCGAGCAGCTCCTGCAAATGGGCGGAGGTGAGAGACCAGCTCCAACCACAGGGGGGAGTCCAGGGCACAGCCAAAACCTGTAACCCCAGCCACTCAAAGCAGCAGGACTGGGTGATGGCCCGCCCCCAACAGCCAACCAGCGAATTCAAAACCGAAGCTGCTGGATCGTGGTTGCCAGGTAAAAAGAGCCAGGGTTTGCCCAGGCTCTCCACTGCCGCCAAAAAGGATTGCAGATGAACCACCTCTGCTTGGGCTGCCGGATGAAAGCCCTGGGTGGCCTTGCGGGAAGGTTTGCCGGCCTTGGAACAGAAATCCCCACAGTTGATGTAAGCATCCACCTCCGGCAGATGGGCAAGGGCCTGCCGGATCAGCCGAGGGCTGCCGTGGTAGTCAGAGCCGAGCAGCAGTTTAATCCCCATGGGCCTCTGCAGCAGAAGAATCCAGGTGGGATCCCTGAAGCAGGGCGGCAACCTGCTGCCAGGAGCTGCTGTACCAAGCTTGCTGGGCTTCCAGTTCTTCGCCGAGGGATCCCGTGGGGCCAAAATCCGGGCAGGCATACCCCAGAGAGCGTAATCCTGCCACCAACACTGCCGGAGACAGCCACCACTGCTGGGCCAAGCGCAGCAGATCCACCTGGCTGTGGGTTTGCAGGTATTGGCGGAGCTGGCGTTGCAAGCTGGCAGCGGAGGGCAGGGGCACCGCTTGCTGATGGACGGCAATCAACAGCTCGCTGCTGGGGGTGCAACAGAGCAGCCACTTGAGGTGATCCAGAGAAGGGGGCCAGCTCCACAACCAGAGTTGATCATAGCGGTGGCCGGCTTGGGGACGGTCGTAGTGGAGAGTCAGGTACCGCCGTTCGCGATAGCGGGCCGTAGGCCTTGAAGACAAGACCAGCGAGGGACGGCGAAAGCCGTAGAATAGGATGGTTCCCTGCGCTTGAGGCAAGAGGACAGAAAACCGGTCTACAGCTTGCCAACGCAAAGGCTGGGTGGGCTGGGGGGTGGGGCGCCAGATCACCAGAAGTGAGGGCTCTGTCCCCCTCTGGGAGCCAGTCGAGGGCTTGGAGTTGGGCATGGGAGGAGTGGCATCCAGAGAGGCGGGGGAGATGGGAGACTTGCTCCCATCAGGGGTGCGGGGCGCTGTTTTCTCGAGAGGGGGGTTGCCGGCAGTGGCAGCCTCTTGGGCAGGTTGGATCCCGAGAATTTCCAGCTCCAGTTGGGTTTCTCCCTGCCATGTTTTGGCCTTGAGCGTGTAGGCTACATCAACTCGCTCCGGCAGCGGATGGGTTTCCGCTCCCCGCCAACGGATGGCCCAAAGAGGGCGCTGGGGCTTCGCGTTTGTGATCCCCACCAACGCATCGGTGATGCTGGCCACTCCGCGGTCATCACTGGGGGTTTTGGCGGCTGAGTCGCTCCTGCCCGGACAAGAGGACTCCGTCCGAGTAGCACGTAACCCATGGGAGCGTTGCGTAGGGAGAGCAGGATCCCGGAGCAGCAGCTTCAGGTGGCCGGGAACTGGGCCAAATCGCTGCTGTTGCAGAACCTGCAGGTTGCGGCTGCAGAAGACCGGCTCAGGATTGCCGATGCCACAGGGCTGCAGATGCTGGAGCTCTCGATAGAGGTCAAGGGTGAGATCTGACAGCGACACTTCGGCATCGATTTGCACCAGCGGCTGGATCTGCTCCGGCTGCAATTGCTGTTGGGCAAACTGCCGCAATCGTTTTTCAAGAAGAGGCCAGTTTTCCGCTTTCAGGCTAAATCCCCCGGCAGCGGGGTGGCCGCCGTGATTGGTGAACAGATCCTTGCAAAACTCCAACGCTTGAAACACGTCAAACTCGGGGATCCCCTGCCGCGCCGAGCCACTGATCTCCCCTTGCCGCGACTGGCTGCCGATGAACACCGGACAGCCAAAACGCTCTGCCAACCGCGAGGCCACAATGCCGATCACCCCTTTATGCCATTTCTGCTGAGGGGATCCCAAAATCGTCAATACCCGTTCCTGCTGCAAATCCCGGCCTTGCTGGGCAATTTGCTCTAGGGCTTCTGCCTCGATGCGCCCGCACATCTGCTGCCGCACCTGGTTGAGCCGTTCGCAGCGGCGGGCCAGTTTCTCTGCTTGCAGGGGATCGTCGGTGGTCAGCAACTGGATCCCCATTCTCGCCCGGCCAATTCGCCCAACGGCGTTGATGCGGGGCCCCAGGCCAAACCCAATCCACTCAGGCCGCAGCCCCTCCAGGGATCCCTGCATGCCCATCACCTGCAGAAGGGCGCGGATCCCTGCCACCTGGGAGGTGGGCAAGAGGTGCAGCCCCTGCCGCACCCAAAGGCGGTTAACCCCCGTCAGCGGCGCCAGATCGGCAATGGTGCCCACAGTAAACAGTTCCAGGGCTACCCGCTGCAAATGGCCATCACCGCGGCGCTCGGCCAGCGCCTGGGCCAGGAGGTAGGCAACTCCCACCCCGGCCATCCCCCGATAGGGAGAAGAAACGGGGAGCTGCTTGGGATTGAGGATGGCATCGGCAGGGGGCAACTGGGGCGGCAAGTCGTGGTGATCCGTCACGATTACCGTCAAGCCCAGAGCTTTGGCCAGTTGGATGGGCTCGTGGGCGGAGATGCCGTTGTCCACGGTGAGAATGAGGCGCACCCCCTCTCGGTGCAGCTCTTGTACCATGCGGCTGTTGAGGCCATAGCCCTCGGTCATGCGGCTGGGGATGCGGTAATGCACTGGAGCGTCCTGCAAAGCCCGCAGCAGCAGGGCCGTGCTGGTCATGCCGTCGGCATCGTAGTCGCCGCAAATGGCGATGGGCTCTTGTCGGCGAATCGCCCCGTCCAGCAAGTCCACCGCCAGGGGCAAATCGGCAAAATCCCGGCTGGGTGGAGGCAGGTGGGCGGGATCCGGCTGCAAATACTGCTGCACGGCAGCAGGGCTGGAGAGCCCGCGATTGAGTAAGATCTGAGCCAATATGGGCGAGATCCCCACTGCCTCGGCCAAGCTCTGGGCAGCCAACTTGTCCACAGGATGAAACAGCCAGCGTTGAGCAGGGATCCCGGCCATAGGGAAGGGTGGGGCTTGGATGGGGATAGAGGGTAGGCAGTGCTACAGTTGGCCTATAGGGTATCCTTTTGACGTTAGCTCAAAACGCTCCTCTGAATCTTTCCTGCCGCCGATGTATTCTCTGCTGCTTACCTATGGTCTTAACCCGCTGACAGGCTTAAAGCTGTTGGTCAAGTCCTCTGAGCAGACCTCTCTGTGGACACTGGCCCAGCAGCTTTGGGGCCGCCCCGGATCTCGGCGACGCAGGCCGCGCCTACAAATCTCGTTAGGCCGCTTGGTGCCAGAGCAAACCGAGCACTTGTCCAAGTTGGAAGTGCTGCTGCGTCTGCGGTTTTTCATTGCCCTCGAAGCGGAAACTCCAGAGAGTGCTGCCCACCACTGTCGCGAACGGTTCTTGCTTCCTTCCGGCCAGGGATCTGCCATTCAGCTTGCCCGCTACACAGAGGGCTCGCAGCAGTACAAGACGGAGATCATCCGCTTTGCCCTGGGGGGATCCCGCACCCTTGTGGCGAGGACTCCATCCCGCCGCCGTCGCCTCTGAAACAAACTCCCCGACAAGCCATAGCGATAGAGCATGACTCTAGTCAATAATAAGCTCAACTATACTGAAAATAATGTATAATATGTTCAGTACGGATTACTACCAGTTGATCTTTCTGTTTACTTTCGAGTCTGCCAACATGGTAGCCAAAGCAAAGCAGAAAATTGGTAGTAAGACGACACGGAAACTGCGCTTTGGGTATTTTACTCAAAGCTTTGCGGGATACCGCCATTCTGTTTGGACTCCGTCCCGCTAACGCGAATGGAAACAAACAGAATGCTATCGCTGCATAGTTGAACAGTGATGTTCAGCAGTGTTCAGCGTAAATGTATCAGTCTTGCCAGCCTATCTATACTGGAGATGCACTAGATCTGTGTTTCTCCCGTGGACCCAACTGGGCTGCATCTTTGCGGTGGCAGTGCGGAGCATTCTATCGGTGGTGGGCGGCATCTGCAAGCCCATCCCTGGCACAGCCTTGCCCAAACTTCGGCTTACGCTAGCTTTGAGTTGTCCTTCCCGCAAGGGGGTGAACTGCGAGCTCTGGCACTGTGGGGGATCCCCGCAGGCCCAGGCAAAGACTCCATCCCGGATGCAGAGGTTTGAGTTGCCGCCAATCCCGCCAGAGGAGATGGATCCCATGTGCAACACCCGTCAGGACTACGGCTGGCTGAAATGCTCCGTACCCCTGTTGCCAGCGCGACCGATCCTCTTTGCCGGATCCCTTGCGGCCTTTGCCCTTGTGCTTCACACCGGTAATGGGAACGTCCTGCCGGCTGCTTTGGCCCTGACCCGTTACCAAGTGCATGTACTGGCGGATGGGGCGGCGGAGTTAGCTCAGGTGCGCACCCAGGTGCCGGATGCCTATTTTGTGCAAGGGGATGGGCAGGTTTTCATTCTGGCGGGGACGTTCATCAACCGTAGCCATGCTCAACGCCGTCAGGCCGACTTGGAACGGCTGGGGTTATCGGTGCGGGTGGTGAGCCGCCAAGAGACGGATCCCCCTCTGCCCCCTGCTTTTCCTGCCCAAGCAGCACCCAGCCGCCCTGCTGCCAGCTCAAAAGCCTCTGTGCCGCCGACGCCAACCGCTCCGCCCTTGGATCCCCAGCGTCCCTTTGCCACCCACGTGCCCAACCCCACCGGTGATCCCCGTTTGGAAGAACGGGTGCGCCGCTTCTTTCCAGGAGCCACTGCGGTGCAGTACCGCGGCCAGGTTGCTTTGCAAACGGGAACCTTCTCCCGCCTGTCGTTGGCCCAGGATCAAGCCCGCTGGCTAACCGCTCAGGGGTTGCCGGCAGTGGCAGTGTCGCTGGTAGGAGAAAATGCGGGCCGGGATCCCATCTCCAATCCCGCCCAAGGGGAACGCTATTGGGTGTTGGTGGCGGATCCCACCGGGGAGAAATGGCCTGCGCTAAAACAACTCCTAGAGGGATCCCTGCCCTTGATCTACGATGACCTGCGGGTGGTGCGCACAGGTGGGTTTGCCGACCCTGCTGCTGCCGCCGAGCAGGTGCGTTACTTGGCCGGCCAAGGCTATGAAGCGGGGATCTTCCCCGCCGATCTGCGCCGCTCTCAGCCTCTTTTGCAAGCGGATCCCGTCTCCTCCTCGCCTGCCCAGGCTGTCCCTCCTGGGGAAGAAGGTGCCGGCAGATTTTGGGTGGTGGTGCCGGCTGGGGAAGAGGCCCTACCCAAGCTGCAACAGTTTGCCCCTGATGCCTTCCTGCGGGGCTCAGTGATTCAGGTGGGCACCTACCGGCAACGGGCCAACGCCGAACAGGCGCGGCGCTCTCTGGCCGAAGCAGGGTTCGATGCCCGCATCCTGCCCGTGGAGTAGCCAAGAGCCACTTCCGCCATAAACGCTCTCCTCCTTCCCTGCCGTTGGGGATCCCCATTCGGACCAAATGGCGACTTGGGTGAGTTTCTGCTTTTGACATACTCCCCACCCTACTGGCTTGTCAAAGCCTACAGCCCGCTTGGGCGAATAGAGCGGTTGACTATCCTGCCACTGCCCTGAGCCTACCGTAAAGCCCTCCTCAAGGACGGAGCGTTTGGGCAACTGGGCGAGGCTGGTAAGAAGGATAGGCCAGCCGTTGCACCACCTGTTTGCAATACACCACCTGTTTCAATAGCAGTGCGGAGCATTTTTCCTAGAGGGCTTGCTTAGCCTGCTGCAGCGTCTGCTCAAACACCTCCAGCGGCTGCGCACCGGAGAAGGCAATGCCGTTCAAGATGAAATGGGGAGTGCCGCCGATGCCCAGTTGAGAGGCCAGGTCGATATCTCGCTGAATGGCGCGTTCTGCCGCCCGACTGCGCCGATCCCGATTGAATTTTTCTATATTCAGGCCCAGCTTCTCAGCAGTGGCCACATAAAACCCATCCCCAAGCTGGGATTGGTTGGCAAACAGCTCGTCGTGAAACTCCCAGAACTTACCTTGACGTTGGGCGGCCCAAGCAGCCCGGGCAGCCGCCATCGCTTCTGGGTGGATGCTGGTCAGGGGCAGGTGCTTGTACACCAAGGTCACCTCATCTCCATGGTCGGCCATGAACTGCTTGAGGGTGCTGTGGGCGCGGGCGCAGAAGGGGCATTGAAAATCGGAGAACTCCACCAACACTAACCGCAGAGCGTCGGATCCCAGTCGAGGGGAATCTCCGATGACGGCGCGTGGGTTCTCCCGCAGTTGACGGCCAAATTCTTCCGCCAGCCGCTGCTGTTGTTGCTGCTGCTCCTGGTACTGTCGCTGCTGGTATTCCTGTACGGCTTCCAGAATCACCTGGGGGTTCTTTCGAATGATCTGCAGCACTTGCTCTTCCAAATCCGCCGGGGCAGCCGCCGCCGCTGGTAGGAAAACCAGAGCTCCACTTCCCACTCCCAGCAGAACCACCAGCCCGAACAAAAGTCCAGCCCGGGCCAAGCTCCGCCCCCAAGCGCGAAAAATCCTCACCAGCCTATGCATCCCAACCCCCCTCTCAGCCATGCCTAGAGCCGTCGCAACTCACCCAGCCTACCGTCAGAGACCGACGGTGTCTATTACTCCTTTTGGGGGGGTTAGGAATTGGTGGCCTGCAGAAGCTGCTCCTTGATCCGCTGCAACTGGCTGGCCCAGCGGGGATCCGGCTCAGAGGCTGCCTCACTTTCGGCGACGACGGTGGAGCGCCCACCCTTATTGCCCCGCTGGCGTTGCTTCTTGCTGGGGGCAGAGTTTTCCGCCGACTCTTTAGGGCCCTTGGCCTCAGAATCCCTGGACGGCCTGGAATCTTTGGAACCTTTGGACTCTTTGGATGAAGGCTCAGAGGTCGCTGTTTTGGATTCGCCTTCTTCCCCTCGGTCGCGCGGCTGGGCGAGCTCAATGCGCAAGTTGACATCCCCAAAGCTGTGGCCGTTGAACTTTTCGATGTACTGCTGCGCCTGCTCTTCGGTGTTCACCGTTACAAAGCCGAAGCCGCGGCATTTGCCTGTCTTCCGATCCCGGATCACCTTGGTGGAAATGACCTCACCGGCAGAGCGAAAGAGCTTCTCCAGTGCCTGACGATCCACCTCTTCCGGCAGATTTCCAACATACAGACGCACAGGCATGATCCAGCGAAGCTCCTAATCGAAATAACAAAAGGCCAAAATGCAAAGCGCTACATCTAGGGCGCTCAAGCCCATAACATCAAACCCGGAACCCGGTAGTCCATTGTCACACCATAGCGCGCCGCAAAGCGCAACCCTTGGCAATCACGAAGCTATTTTTTAATTTACCTCAACCTGGAGCCGCGAAGACGAGGAGAACGGTTTTTGTGAACGACTGCTTTGTACAGCCGGTTTGTACAGCCGGCTTTTGCAGCTAAGCTAAGCCGGTGTTGTTCAGGCGATCCCGATGTTGAAAAGGTCGCGCCTGGGGGCCTGTGTAGTCGGCTACAAGATGTCCTTGCCCTCGCAGTTGGTAGCGGTAAGTCACCAAGCCTTCCAAGCCCACCGGGCCGCGCGGCGGCAGTTTTTGGGTGCTGATGCCCACCTCCGCCCCAAAGCCATAGCGAAACCCGTCGGCAAAGCGGGTGGAAGCGTTGTGAAAGACCCCCGCTGCATCTACTTCATCCAAAAATCGCCGGGCAGCAGCGGCATCCTCGGTTACAATCGCCTCGGTATGGCGGGATCCGTACTGCTGGATGTGGGCAATGGCCTCGTCAAGGGAGCCCACCACTTTAATAGAGAGGATCAAATCGGCATACTCGGTGCTCCAGTCGTCCTCGGTGGCCGGGATCAGATCCGGCACCAGCTCGCGGCAGAGGGGATCCCCCCGCAATTCCACCCCCTTTTCCCGCAGGGCCTTGACCGCTAGAGGTAAAAAGTGGGGGGCTATGGCCTTGTGGACCAACAGGGTCTCGATGGCATTGCAGGCAGCGGGGTACTGGGTTTTGCTGTCCACCGTCAGCTTGATCGCCATGTCCACATCCGCTGCCCGATCCACGTACAGGTGACACAGGCCATCGGCATGGCCCAATACCGGGATGCGGGTATTCTCCAGGATGTAGCGGACAAAGCTGCTGGAGCCGCGGGGGATGATCAGGTCTACCAGCCCCTCCAGTTGCAGTAGGGCCTTGACCTCGGCGCGGCTGGTGAGCAACTGCAGGGATCCCTGGGGAAACTCTGGGATCTGCTGCAGGCCCGCCTGGATGGCCGCCATCAAGGCTTGACAGGAGAGCAAAGCTTCGGATCCCCCTTTAAGCAAGACGCTATTGCCGGTTTTCATCGCCAGGGCGGCAATTTGCACCAAAGCATCGGGCCGCGACTC
Organism: Thermostichus sp. MS-CIW-26; assembly: GCF_054059115.1. NCBI lineage: Bacteria > Bacillati > Cyanobacteriota > Cyanophyceae > Thermostichales > Thermostichaceae > Thermostichus > Thermostichus sp. MS-CIW-26. Next base: position 10,862 of record NZ_JBSSBV010000042.1, on the reverse strand, counting down.
GAAGATCACCCCCAGGACCCCCAAAGGGTAGGTGCGCCGTTCCAAGATCAGCCCCTCGTCCAGTTCCCGGATCAGCAAAGCTCGGCCCACCGGATCCCCCAGCCGGATCACCTGCCGCACTCCGGCCACCATATCTGCCAGTTTGTGGGCGTCCAGCTTCAGGCGAGCATAGGCAGATGCCGACAACTCCCCGGCTTTCACCATCTCCGCTGCCCGCTCCAAATCCGCCTGGTTGGCGGCCAAGATAGACTCTTGGTGCTCCAACAAGGCAGTGGCCATGGCCTCCAGAGCGGCATTCTTAATGGCAGTGGGCAAGGTGGCCGTGTGTTGGGCAGCAGCGCGGGCCAACTGCACTTGGGACAGCAGCGGGCGCTCTGAGGCAGATGCAAGCGAGCTGGGGCAATCGGTGGCGAGGGACATAGAGTCAGAAAGGGGGCAAAGTGCCCATTTGGAAGAAAAGGGTTGCGATGATAGGTTGTAACAAAGTCGTGTTGAACTGTGATCCTAGAAGAACCCCCGGAAGGGATCCCTATGCTAGGTTGGGCACAGTCGGTTGGGGTTATCTGTAGCCTACCAAAGTCTGGATCCCACTTGCTGCAGCAGGGGAGCCTTTCCTTGCTCTCGATGCTTCTAAGCTGAAGTTCGCATAGGGGAAGACCCTTGCTCGAAACCCAGTTCCCTGACGATTAGAGATCCACCTCTGGAGATCCATCTCGTCAACCTTGACTTTTAGCGCCTTCCAGGAGAGCCAATGAGAAAGCGTGGGTTTGTGGTCAGTGCAACGGCTGCGGTGATGACAGCAGTGTCGCTGGTCGGCGTGCAGCTATCTATGCCGGGTTGGGCGGGGTTTCGCCGGGATCCCAAAGAGGTGGTGGACGAGGTTTGGCAAATTGTTAACCGGGAATACGTGGATCCGTCTTTTAATTCCCTGGATTGGGAAGCGGTGCGGCGGGATCTGCTCAGCCGAGAGTATGCCACCCGAGAAGATGCCTACGCGGCCATCCGGGAAGCCCTGAAGAAACTGAACGATCCCTACACCCGCTTTCTGGATCCGGATCAGTTTGCCAGCATGCAAATCGATACATCCGGTGAGCTGACCGGGGTGGGGATCACGCTGGGCATGGATCAAGAGACGAACGAGCTGGTGGTGATCTCCCCCATTGAAGGGTCTCCTGCCGACCGGGCTGGGATCAAATCCAAAGACGTGATTGTGCGCATCGACGACAAGTCCACCGAAGGCATGGACACCAACGCTGCGGTCAACCTCATTCGAGGCGAGCCGGGTACGCGGGTGCGGCTGACCATCCGCCGCGAGGGGGAAGGGCTGAAGGTGTTCGATTTGGTGCGGGAAAGAATTGAGCTGGCCACCGTGCGCTACAAGGTTCACGAGGAGAACGGCCTGCCCATCGGCTACATTCGCATCACCCAGTTTTCCGGCAACGCCGCCGAGAAGGTGCGCCAAGCCATTCGCGAGCTGGAAAAACAAGGGGTAGCCGCCTACGTTCTGGATTTGCGCGCCAACCCAGGGGGCCTGCTCTACTCCAGCGCCGAGATTGCCCGCATGTGGATTAACCGGGGCAGCATTGTCTCGACGGTGAACCGCCAAGGGGAGCAGGATCGCCTGACGGCCAACAACACGGCCCTCACCGATAAACCTTTGGCCGTTTTGGTGGATGGTGGCTCGGCCAGCGCCAGCGAGATTCTGTCGGGGGCTCTGCAGGATAACCGTCGCGCCGTGATTGTCGGCACGCAAACTTTCGGCAAGGGCCTGGTGCAGTCGGTGCATCCCCTGTCCGATGGATCTGGGCTGGCGGTAACCATTGCCCGTTATCGCACTCCCAACGGCAACGACATCGACCACAAGGGCATTACCCCCGATATTTTGGTGGAATTGTCCGAGGAAGATCTGAAGCGGCTCAGCCAGAACCGAGAATTGGTGGCCACCCCAGCCGACCCACAGTATGCTGCTGCCATCCAGGCTCTGCAGGCTCAGATCTCTGCCCGTCGGCAACAGGCCCAGGAGGTCATTCGTTCCTCTTCACGTTAGCCGGTGTTGGGAGCGGTTTTGATGGGTCTCAGATCTGGCACTCCTGAGACTGGGGTTAAGCCGAGGCCCAAGCTATTTAAGACTATTAAGACTCTTCTCATTCGAGTTATTCGAGGAGTGTTGACCAGCGCCGGGCTGGGGATGCTTTTATTGTTTCTGTAGGTGGCGCGTAGCACAATGGCGGGGTCGAAGATCGCGGGATCCATAAACTTGGTCGGACGGGATCTGCTCAAGCTCAGCGACCTAACCCCGGCAGAGCTGTCGGCCCTGCTAGCCCAGGCGGCTGAATTAAAGCGGGATCCCTATCGGGTGGAGCTACGGGGTCGGGTGTTGGGGCTGTTGTTTCAGAAGGCTTCTACCCGCACCCGCGCCAGTTTTACGGCAGCCATGGCCCAATGCGGGGGCAGCACCCTGGATCTGGTGCCGACGGTGATGCAGGTGAGCCGCGGCGAACCCCTGCAGGATACGGCCCGCGTCCTCTCCCGCTACCTGGATGTGATCGCCATTCGCACCTACCACCAGAAGGAACTGGAAACCTTTGCCGAGTATGCCGATATTCCGGTGATCAACGCCCTCACCGATCAGTTTCACCCCTGTCAGGTGTTGGCCGATCTGCTCACCATTCAGGAGAACTTTGGCCAACTGGCGGGCCTGACCCTGGCCTATTGCGGCGATGGCAATAACGTTGCCCACTCCCTGCTGTTGGGTTGTGCCATGAGCGGGATCCACATCCGCGTCGCCACCCCCCCCGGTTACGAGCCGGATGCGGCAGTGGTGGAGCAAGCCTGCGCTCTGGCCCAGGGATCCCAGGTGTTGGTGCTGCAGGATCCCCAGGAAGCCGTCTCTGGAGCTCAGGTGGTCTATACCGACGTGTGGGCCAGCATGGGTCAAGAAGCTGAGGCCGAGGCCCGCAAGGCCACCTTTCTGCCCTACCAGGTCAATGCCGAGCTGATGCAACAGGCAGATCCGGAAGCCATTGTGCTGCACTGCCTGCCGGCCCACCGGGAAGAGGAAATCACCACTGAAGTACTGGAGGGATCCCAGTCCCGCGTGTGGGATCAGGCGGAAAATCGCCTACATGTGCAAAAGGCACTCCTGATTCAGGTGCTGGGCGCAGGATGACCCCTCACCCCCAGGCTAGAGAGCGGGTTAGCAAATGAGCTTACCGGAAAACTGGGTCTATGGTCATTTCGATTTAAACCAGGACACTGCACCCACACCCCAAACGTTGGTCGCGTCGGCGTTGCAGAGCAATAGCGTTGCGGAGCGATAATGCGGAGGGCCAGAAGGTTTTTCAAGGACTCCGTCCCGCTGGCGCGACCAGTAGCCTAGGCGTCTCACCCTAACCTGAAATGACTATATTTGACAAAACTGGCCCAAATCCTAAGCTGGCTACCGATTACTGCTGGGGCGGCGGGCGGCAATTGCCAGGCTGACATTGGGCACCCGCTGCAGAGTATCCATCACCTCCACCACCTTGCCGTGGGAGAGGGCCAAATCGGCGTTGATCACCACCAAGCGCCGCCCTTCAGCCGGCTTCTCGGCCAGGATGCGTTCCACTGCCGGGATCAGGGCAGAAATATCGGCAATTTTCTCCTGATTGACGGCAATCTGTCCTTCCGCCGTCAGGCTCACCGTTACATCCGGCTGCAGACGAACTTCAGCTGTAGTGGCATCCGGCAGGTTGACATCCAGAGCCTCGGAGCGGGTGAGCACCAGGCTGGCAATCACGAAAAACACCAGGATCGAGAAGATGACATCGATCAGGGGCACGATGTTGATCTCGCCAGCTCGGAAGTTCTCTTCGGGGATGCGCATAGGTTAGGAGGGCTCAAGCGAGGAGTAGGGGGGAAGGGTGGAGCTGCCACTGGGGCTAGATTGGGTGTAGGAATACTGGGAAAGCTGTTGGGCCTGCATCTCTTGCCGCTGCCGATGCAGCAGCTCCAGCATGCCGCCGTACTCTTGGATCTTAGAGAGTTGCCGCAGGTACAAAGAGCGGAAGACGTTGGAAATCAACAGGGTGGGAATAGCCACAATCAGTCCAAAGGCCGTCGAGTACAAGGCTTCGGCGATCCCTCGACCTACCCCCTGGGTATCGGTGCCGCCGATATCCCCCAGTTGAATGGAGCTGAGGATCTGGATGATGCCGGTGACGGTGCCCAACAAGCCCAAGAAGGGGGCAACGGTGATTACGGTGTCGAAGACAGTGTTGAAGCGCTTCAGCAGAGGCACTTCTGCCGCCAGGGCCGTTTCCAGAGCCAGCTTAAAATCTTCCGGGCTGGCCTCGTTCAGCTCCAACCCGGCCAAAAAGATGCGGGCAATCGGCAGATCGGCATTTTGCTCCAGCAAATACTGGGCAGCGCGCGGGTTGCGGCGGTACTGGCTCAGGGCTTGCTGCACCACCTCCTCCTGCCGATGGGTGATCTTCCACCAAAACAGCACCCGCTCAATGCAACAGGCCACTGAGAAGACCGAGAACGTCAACAGGGGGATGGAGTAATACCAACCCTGGATCATGAGCTGCAAGACTCTATCCATCGATCCTGATTCCCCCCTCCAAGCGGCAATTTACGCTCATCTTGTCATAGCACTTTCTCGGCAGGGCTGGGATCCCTTCTTGCGCGGCGAAGGTTGCACCTTTTGGCAATTTTGCCCCCATGCCGGCTCTCATCTCGTCAATTGTCAATCCAGAGGGCATACTGGTTGCAACAATTTTGGATCCCGAGGGCGTGAATTATGAAATTCAGACGCTGGTTGGGTCTTTGCTGCGCCGGCTTGATGGCCTTGCTGTTGACGGCTTGCGGCAAGGGATCCGCCCCCTACGACAGCATCGTGGTCAATTTTGTAAACACGGCCACCCCCAGTCAGATTGCCGCTATCGCTAAAGAGTATCACTTGACGCTCCGCCCCAGCAGCGACAGCGCTTTTGCCCGCCAAGAAGCGATCTACCTGTTTGACGTGGATGCCAACCACCTGGGATCCACGCGGCGGCTGGTTAAGCGGCTCACCGACGAAGCCTTGATCGAGTATGCTCACCCCAACTATCAATTCCAGGCGGCTTTCGTGCCCAACGACCGCCTCTATCCCCAGCAATGGAACCTCAGGGCCATCCGCATGCCGGAAGCCTGGGACATCTCCCAAGGGGAAGGGGTGACGGTAGCCGTGGTGGACACGGGAGTAACACGAGTGCCGGATCTAGCCCAAACCCAATTTGTGAAGGGCTACGACTTTGTGGATGACGATGAGGATCCGGAAGACCTCAACGGCCACGGCACCCATGTGGCGGGAACCATCGCCCAATCCACCAACAATGTCTTGGGTGTAGCCGGCATTGCCTTCAAGGCCAAGATCATGCCGGTGCGGGTGTTGGATGCCAATGGCTTTGGATCCCTGTCGGATGTGGTGGAAGGGATCCGCTATGCTGCCGACCACGGGGCTACGATCATCAACCTCAGCCTGGGTAGCCGCGCTTCTGCCCAACTGATGGAGGAGGCGGTGGCCTATGCCCACAGTAAGGGGGTGACGGTGATCGCAGCCGCCGGCAACGAAAACTCCAACCAGGTGAGCTACCCGGCCCGTTACCCGCATGTGATCGCTGTCTCGGCCACGGGGCCCAACGGGGAGAAAGCCCCCTACTCCAACTATGGGGTGGGGGTGGACATCTCTGCTCCCGGCGGAGCCAAAACGCCTGATCACCCCGAGTACGGCATTCTGCAGCAAACCATCAATCGTCGTAACCCCAACGAGCCGGTCTTTGCCTACTTCCAAGGCACCAGCATGGCCACTCCCCACGTAGCCGGTGTGGCAGCTCTGATCCAGGCTCAGGGCATCAAAGACCCGGACAAGGTGGAGGAAGTGCTGAAAATGTCGGCTACCCCAGTGCCCGGCGACAAACAGAACTTCTACGGGGCCGGTCGTTTGGATGCAGCCAAGGCGCTGGCCAGGGCCACAGGGCAACAGGAGGAAAACCCCTTGGTGCTCTGGTTGAAGGACTTCCTGCAGTACCTGAACAACAATGGCTACCTCAACCCACGCTTCTGGTTCGATGGTGGCCCGATTGCTCTGGTGCCGAAGCTGCTGATGGTGGTGGGCGGCTACATTATCCTGGTGCTGATCCGCTGGTGGCTGGCTCCCAAGCGGCTGCTGCAGACGGTGCCTTTGCTGGCTGGGATGCTTTTGGGCAGTGCCGGTCTTTTCCCCTTGCAGGGGTTGGCGATTGTCGGTGGCCCCCGTTGGCCCTTCCAATTGGCGGGTAGCTCCCTGCCGGAGTTGGGCACCGCCTTTGCCCAGACCAATGCCTTGAACCCCCTATTTGCCAGCGTGTTGATCCCAGGCCTGTTGATGTTGCTGCTCCTGGGCCATCGGCGCTGGCGCTGGGCGGTGATTGGCTTGTGCATTGGCATGGCCTCGCATCTGCTCTTGTCCGGATCCCTGTTCTATGAGGGGGTGCTATGGCTTGGATCCTCTGCTTGGTTGGGTCGCTCCTTCTTGCTCTTCAATGGCTTGCTCTGCCTGGGCCTGGCCTACTTGGGAGCGCAAGCGGCTACGGAATCTCAATCCACGGCAACTGGGCTGGCGCTGAGGCAGTGATGCAAGAGTACAGCGGTACCATCCAGTTCCTGGATATCGAAGGGGGAGTGTGGGTGCTGACGCTGCCTTCCGGCGAGCACTATGCCCTTTTCCGTGCCCCCAAAGAGCTCTTGCAAGAGGGACTAGAGGTCACCATCCAGGGACAGATCAGAGAAGACATGGTGACGGTGGCTCAGGTAGGGCCGGTTTTAGAAGTCAAGAGCTTCCAGCGGCAGCCCTAGCTTGGCTTGCGGCTCCGGCCATACCAATCGGGGATCCCCAAGCGGGGATCCCTGCTTTTCGATGTCAGAATGCTTTTACAGTCGCTTCAAACAAGATTGAGACACCTCGCTGCCGACCCTCACCCCTAGCTTCTCTTTAGTTAGGAGAGAAGGAAAGTTAGGAAGCAATGCAACGAAAATATTTCATTTCCGTTTAAAAAGAATCTCGTTTCCACGGCTGAGCATTCACGAAGCTCAAAAAACGTAGGTAGGCAGCTGTATCCCGTGACCGCTTAACACTTACATAGTCATAAGTCTGTAGCGTAAACTACCCGACTCCGACCGCTAAGCGGTACGGAGCGGGCTTTCAGTAGCCCTGAGCCTGCTCTGCTCTACCAGAGAACAAAACAGGCCCGAACCTCTAGGCTGGTTTACAGCAGCCCCCAAGAGCGCAATCACATTCGCACCATTCAAATCCGCATCCCCTTCCCATCCACAGTGCCCACACTTGAACGACTTGCCACTGCGGTAGGACTTGCCCTGCTCAGGGTGGATGTGTAAGCACCGGTGGCAGGTCTGCGACGTGTAAGCAGGCGGCACAAGAACCAGAGAAACCCCTGCAACCCTCGCCTTGTATTCCAGAAACTGGCGTAGCTGGTAGAACGCCCAACTGTTGGCCCTGCGCCGCTCGGCTTTGCTGCGCGGCTGTTGATTGACTCTTTTCCGGATCCCTGTCAGGTCTTCCAGGGCGATAGCGCTGTTTGTGGTCTTTGCCCTAGAGACAATAGCTTTGGAGATGCGATGATTGACCCACGCCTGAAAACGTCTCTCCTTGCCAGACAGCCGTTGCAGCAGTTGACGGCATCTGCGCCGCGAACTGCGTGTGCCCTTACTGGCTTTGCGTTGGAGTACCGCCCTCAACCGGGAGTAGTGGTCTCGGACTTTGTTCAACTGCTGTCCATTCCAATTGTCCCCCTCTGACGTATGGGCAATATCTGTCCTCCCCAAATCCACCCCGATCACCTTGTCGGTATCTTGTTGCTTGGGTGTTTTTTCCTCTACGCAAATCTGGATGTAGTAGGAGCCATCTTTGCGCTTGACCAGGGTGGCAGCTTTTGGGTTGGAACCAGCCAGCATCCCACGCTGGTAGTTGCCAATGGCCAGTTCAAAGCGTTCTCTCCCTTCAACCGTGGTCAGCGACACCGTCCAGTCTTTTTGACGGAACGAAAAGATGCGAGCGTCGTAGGTAACAAAGCCGCTCTTAAACTCCTTGACGGGACGCTTTTTCTGCTTAGCCACTTTGCGGGAACCCGCTACCCGTCTGCACACCTGTTGAGCCAAGTTACTGGACAAGCCAAACCGGGCTCGAATCTCGTAGTAGCAAAGGGATTGCAGTTTGACCGCGTTGACGATCTTCTCCGGCGTGTTCTGGTTGACCCAATTCAAGGCTTGGCCAAAAGCCTCCATCGTCGCGTCCAATTTGGCGGCTTGCGACGGGGACACCTTGAGCTTGCAGGAGACGGTCAGGACTTGGGTCATGGTTCTATTGTAACCTCGCATTCCTCCCGGCACTGACCCTACGGGTACAGTGCGGGGCTCCTGCGATTTCTAGCTGAACAACTGGGAAACCATCATCGTTGTTTTAGAGGGGAAACCTACTGGCGAAAGCGGGACGGGATCCTTTGCGGCAAGGGCTGTTGTGGAACCAGTAACAAGAATCCTCACCCTACCGCTACGGGGAAGCAAGCCAGTAGAGCAGGGAACATGTCAAAGCAGGTTGCTCAGGCGGCTGTGAAAGACCGAGTAGATCTCTGCGTAAGACTTCACCCACTCTGGATCCGGTTGAACATAGCGTTCTACCTGTACCAATCGATCGGCAGCCTGTTGGACAGAGCAGCACCAATAGGCAGAAGCGGCCAAGATGGCTGCCCCCACAGCCGGCTCCGGGTGTTTCACCACAGCCAAGGGACGAGCAAGGATGCTGGCGCGTAGGCGCAACCAGAGAGGGCTTTTGCTGCCTCCACCGGTGGTGAAAATCGGGCTCTGCTCTGGCACCGGGATCCCTTGAGCGGCCAACGTTTCCAGCCCCAGCCGCTCCACCATCGCTACCCCCTCCAACAAAGCAGCGTAAAAACGGGGGGATCCCTCTTCTGCCTCTGGCAAGAACCCGGCGAACCGGGGATCGACAATGGGAAAACGCTCTCCCGGCTGACAAAGGGGATAGCTGACCAGCCCGGTGGGCAGATAAGCCTGAGCTTGCTGATCCAGCATTTGCAGGTTGCCGTCGGGGAAGTAATGAGGCAAAACTCCGCCTCCACAAAAAGAGGCGGCCCCCGGCCACCAAACCATTCGTTCGTGACAGCGGTGCGGAGCACTGTCCGGGTGCAAATGGGAATAGATGCTTGGGGTTTGTATGGGATCCGGACTGTTGGCCTTAAAAATAAGGGTTGTGCCCAAGCTGGTGGAAACCTGCCCCAAGCGAATAGCCCCTGCCGCCAGTTGCCCGGCACAGCCATCGGTGATCCCTGCCGCGATCAGCACTTCCGGCCCCAACCCCCAGTCTGCTCGCACCGTTCCTAAAACCGTTCCCGGCGGTACCACCTCGGGGAAATGCTTGGGGTTTAGGCCCTGCCGCGCCAACCACTCCTGAGGCCAGGTGTAGGCCTCCAGGTCGAAACCGCTCTTGAGGGCATGGGTGTGATCGGTCACCTGCCTGCGCCCCCCCAGTTGGCTCAGCAAAAAGTCCGCCGGATGGGCCAAGTAGCTGTCTCGATACTGATCAGGATAGGCTTCCGCCCACCACAGCCAACGGCTGAGACCCCAACTGGCAGGGATCCCCAATTGCTTGGCCTGAGCCTGGCCCCGCGGGTCGGAATACAGCCACGCCTGTTCCAACGGCATGCCTCGACCATCCACCGGCAGAATGGTGCCGGAAGTGCTGCAAGCACTCAGAGCTGCAATGGAATACTGCTCCCCCAGTTGCGCGGTCAGTTGTCCCAAAAGGGCTTTCAGGGTTCGCAACCAGCGGCCCGGATTGGTCTCTGGGGGATCCCACTGGCGCTCGCTTTTGGCCACCACCTCCCCCTGCTCTGAGAGGGCCACCACCCGCATCCCAGAAGTGCCCAGATCGATCCCAAGAAACACAGGGGGCATAGGAATACTCACCTGAGAATGCTTTGTTTATATACGGGGTGGCCAAGTGGCCTCAAAAAGGGGCCCAAACTGGCTCAAAAGATGGGATCAAAATCTCAAAACTCCTGGCTGCTCCGAGCCAGTGCTTCTTGGATATCCAGATCCAGCCCTCTCACCGATTCCAGCACCGAGCGGGTGATCAGCTTGCCCTCCTGCACCAAAACCGCGCCGGTTACAGGGTGCAAAAGTGGCTGCTCCGCTCGCCGACCGATCAACGCCTCGATATCCTGAAAAGCATGGATGTACATCCCGGCAGGCAATTCCACCACCACCCCTTCCCCCAGCACCCGCGCTTGGCAGGCCAAGCGAGAGTTAGGCTTGCAGGTGGTGATCACCTCCAGGGTGCGCTGCTCCCGCTTGCTCATCGGGGATAAAGACTCCATCCCCTCCTTAACGTACACATGACAGGTGGCGCAGAGGCCGCGCCCACCGCACTCTTTCAACACATTCAGCTCTTCTTGCAGCAGCACCGAGAGCAAATTGCTGTTGGTGGCGATTTCAGACACTTGGGCAATGGGATCCAACCGCACACGCTTGACCATAGTCCGCACTTTTTGGGCTACTGGATGCTAAAAAAGCTAGCATCTTTCACCAATGCAGATTGCCGGAACAGGGCAGTTCTACCTAAGCATGCAGGAAAATCCCCCATGCGCCATTCAGGTCTCGGTGCATACGAATGCCCTCTGAGCCTTCTCGGCACTCCAACTATAGGTCTTGCTGGTGTAGGCTTCAGAAACTTGACCAAAAGGCGCGGCAAGCCCCGTCCTTCAGGGCGGGGAAGGATAGCGCCGACCGTAGCCGACGCCCTTTAAAAACGCAGTGTCGGCCATGTG
>NZ_JBSSBV010000041.1:0-23400 GCF_054059115.1 Thermostichus sp. MS-CIW-26 | reverse complement strand
TTGGGGGCTGTCGTAAACCAGCCTAGAGGTTCGTGGTTGGCTTGCCAACTGCAGGGCTACCGAAAGCCCGCCCTGTACTGCGAAGCAGTCAGGGTTGGGTAGTTTACAACATCCAAAAAGCGTTATCGGGTTTACAGTGAGTGTGAATAACCCAACAAGCGTGAGGCTGAACCGATGACACTGGCTCAGGAGGCAACTGCCCAAGTCCCCGCCTTTTGCGAAGGGATCCAGTACTTCGGGGATCCCTGGCCGGAATTTGACCGCCTGGGCCAGGCCCCTGCAGTGGATGCCGGCACCGGGAAACTGAGGGATCCCGGCAGTCGTATGGCCGCCTACCAAACCTTGCTCTATGCCGATGCCTTGCGCTACCTCACCCTGCAAATGACCGCCAGCAAAGCCTCAGGCCACCCAGGGGGATTTGCCAGCCAAGCAGAAGCCTATGCAGCTCTGGTGTACCTGGGCCAGAAGAACATCCCCACCGAAGTTGGGCACCACGCGCCGGGCTTTTACGCGGCCATGTTTTTGGATGGATCCCTGGCCGAGATGGGCATCCACACCGTCGCCGACCTGCGGGCCCGTTTTCGAGAACGGGAAGGGCTGTTGGGTCACCTCTCTGGCTACATTCCCGGACTGCTGGCGCCGGCTGGGCCGCTTGGGCAGGGGCAGCACTTTGCCATGGCGGGGGCATTACTCTATCCAGATCGTCTCTTCCCGGTCACGATTGGGGATGGCGGCCTGGGAGAGCCCTATGTGATGAGCTCCATGATTCACTTCCACACGGCTTTCCCGCAGCGCACCAACTTCCTGCCGGTACTGGTTTGGAATGGCTACAGCCAAGAACACCACAGCATGATCTCCACCGCCAGCAACGCCCAGATGGCCGAGTATTGGCGGGGCAACGGCTTTGAGGAAGTGGTGTTGGTGGATGCCAAGGACTTTGACGATGCCCAACAGCCTGGCCCTTACGTCGACAGCACTCAGTTTTCCCTAGAAGCCCGCCTTGCCTTTGCCCAAAGGGTGCTGATCGAAATGGAGCGAGCCATCCAATCAGCCCTGAGCGGACAATTAACGGTTTTCATCCTCAAGCAACTGAAGGGGGCTGGGGTACATGCCAAGGGCTCCAAGTCCCACAACCTCTACGGCCACCACACTCTGGATCACCCGGACATTGTGGCGGCTCTGCGGGCGCGGGCCTTACATCCGGCAGCTTGGGCCCTGGTGCGACAAAACTGCCAACGGGCAGCCGGGGGGCCAGCCGCCAAGGTGGCGGTTACAGAGTTCGTTCGGCCTTTGCCGCCTTTGGGATCCCTGAACCTGACGGAGTTTCCCCTGGGGGACAAGCAGGTTTCCACCACGGCCATCGGATCCCTGGTGGTGCAGGTGGGGCAGAAGGATCCCGACTTTTTGGTGGCCAATGCCGACGGCAACGAAGCTTCCGGCATCGCCAATGTGAACCAAGGTCTCAAGGTGATTCACCCCACGGTGGATCCCCTCTACAACCAACAGCCCCAAGGACAAGTCTATGAGCCCCTGAGCGAAGATGCCTGCGCAGGACTGACGGCGGGCCTGGCGCTCTTCGGCGGACGCTCCCTGTGGTGCTCCTACGAGTCCTTTGCCGTCAACGGCCTACCCATCTGGCAGACAGTAACCCAAGCCATGGCAGAGCTACGCCGACCCACCCCCTCGGCCATTGCCCTCTTCACTGCCGGCGCTTTGGAACAGGGGCGTAACGGCTGGACCCACCAACGCCCGGAAATTGAAGCCTACCTGGCAGCCATGATGCGCAACGGCAACATCTTTCCCCTCTTCCCGCCGGATGCCAACTGTGCCCAAGCTGCCTACGAATGGGCCCTATCCACCTGCAACAAAGGGATCCCTATCATCGCCAGCAAAACCCCCCTGCCCATCCGCACCACCCTCGAACAAGCTCGCCAAGCAGTAGAGCAAGGCTGCATCGTCCTTCAGGAGTTTCCCGGATCCCGAACCGTCGTCTTTGCCGTGGTGGGGGATATGATTCTCCTGCCCGTGTTCGAGGCGGCTGAGCAGCTCCAAGCCCAAGGGATCGGCTGCAAAATCGTCTCGGTGATTAACCCCCGCCGTCTGTATCGCCCCGGCGACGTGGCCTGGTCCACCTGTGCCCAGCCAGATGGGGAATTCATGTCCGACCAAGAATTTGCCGCTTGGTTTGCCGGCGAGGCCCTCATCGGCGTAACAGGCGGATCTAGCCTGATGCTCGAACCCTTGATGTTGCGCTATGCCGGCCCGCGGGATTTCTTCGCTTGGAAACGCGGCGAAACCACCGCCACCCCCGCCGAATTGATGGACTACAACGGCCTGACAGCTCAGGCACTGTCAGAACGAGCCAAGCAACTGCTATGCTGAGGGCGAGCTTTTAGCTTGGTTAGCATTGTCCACCTTATTTTTTCCTATGACTGAGGCTAGCTATCTCCGAGAGAAGCTTGAGAGGATATCTCCCACCGAGAGGGTAGAGCGAGTTATTGTCCAACACTTTGCTGTTCCCCTCCTGCATGCGCTTGGCTTTCACGACTTGGAAATTAGATATGAATTCGAGACAGGTTGTGGCCAGGTCGACCTCGCCGCAAGAAAGAACGAAGATCCTGAAGATACTTTCTTTAACTCCCAAAGGAACCCCTACTTGCTTTTGGAGGCAAAATCCAGAGTAGTCAACCTCAAAGAAGGATCTTACTATAGGGATGCAGTTTGTCAAATAGAAAGCTACCTGCTCGGCGAGAACTGCAAATCTGCAAAATGGGGAATTATCACCAATGCAAACAACATCCAGATCTGGAGGAAGCATGGAAAAGTCGTCTACCCTGCTACAGCAAACTTCTCCATTAATCCAGATAACATTGAGAGCATAGTGCGTAACTTGCGAGACAAGATAGAAAACTATGAGCGCGCTCTGACTGTATGCGTGTATAACAATAAAGGGGGCGTAGGCAAAACAACGACGGTCATTAACCTTGCGGCAGCACTAAAAACCAAGGGAAAAAAGGTCTTAGTTGTTGACTTTGATTCTCAGGGTGATCTGACAAGAAGCTTGGGAGCCACTCCTGGAAAAATTACACTGACGCAATGTTTAAAGGATCCCAAAATAGACATCCATGCCATTGTCCAAACATATAGACTCGAATGTAGACTCAAAGGCAAGCAGACTACCCTTCCCATCTTCGACATTATCCCAAGAGACCCTGAGCTGGAGACGTTGACCGACAGCCAGTCGCTAGCATATATCCAAAAGGGAACCCGACGCCTTCGCGATCTGATTGCCCCTCTTCGCAATGAGTATGATTACATCCTAATCGACTGCCCAACTCAATGGCTTTACTTCAGCCAAAGTGGTGTTTTTGCTGCCGATGTTATTTTGATACCTACCCGCCCCGACGATCTGTCTTCCCTGAATAATGCTGCTAGAGTAATCACCAGCTTTGTTCCAGAAACTGCTAAGTCACGACAGGATGGCGGCCCCAGGACTTTGCCTATCTTTTTCAACGGCGTCCCCTCAGAAAGCGAAAGAAGCGAAAACGCTATTAAACGAGCAAATGATGAGATAGAAAAAATTGTCAGCCAAGAGAGAAGCATGAACCTACTTCCATATTTCTGGCCGCATTTTAAGAGAGGTAATGAAAACAAAAGCATTTTTGGGATACCTGACTATGCAGTGATATCCTCTGCAAGCTTTGATCGAAGGCCTGCCGTCTTTAGTCGCAAGAAAGTTTTAGAATACTACCAGAGTCTTGCCCGTGAGTACTTTATCGATGAGTGAGTTTTCAGATCTAGGTAGGTTGGTTAACTTACCCCTTGAGAGCATTACGCCCGCCGATGGGTTTTCTGCTCCCTCCTTCCTTGTTACAGCAGCCGCAAATCAGCTAAGGGCAACAGGAGGACACAACTGGCTTCCTCTGCTGGTGGTCGAGGCTGGCGACTATCAGTACAAAGCCATTGGTAACCATTTTGTCTATGCAGTTGCTCAAGAAGCGGGACTGGAAAGGCTATGGTGTATCGTTGTCGATCCTGATCCAGAGCAGGTTAAGCAGGCCCAGATTCTCGCCAAAGAAATTGTTCCGAAGGTAAATTTGACCAATACATCGAGAGAGACTATCTTGGCTGCGCTAAGATACCTAGCCGAGCAACCCAGCAGTCCCCTCAAGGGAGTCGATGTAACCATTGCAGCTGCCCGGATTGCAGAGGCGGATAGAAGTTGGTGGCAGGACTTAACCCCCATAACCAAGCTTGGGTGCAAAATTACGCGAGGCAAAAAACTGGATGCCCTATCGGAAGTATTTTTCGTAACTCCTACAGCGTTGCCCCCTACTCTGAAGAAATCATCCAAGAGATCTGCGGCATCCGCTGGCGCGAAGAAAGCGACCTCAACTCGCTCGCGGAAAAAAGGAGAGAGCTGAAAGGGATCCCTTCAAAAACATATTCTCCTCTCCACATCACCGAGGCCCGACTCCGCTTGCTGTGGGATGCCTGCCTCAAGCCTCCCTTTGAATGGCTACTGCCACCCAAACAGCCTTGGCCGCTCTCAACAACAGCCTCCATGGCAGGTATGCTCTGCTTACCTAGGACGACCGGATCCATCTGGAGCTCATGCACAGGATGATCACCAGCATCTTGGAGATCGACCTGACCCAAACCGTCCGGTATTATCTTGACCACAGGGATCCCCCCCTTATCGCCTGGATCCTGGGCCGTGATCAAGCGCTCCAGACCTGTTGAAACCTCATATTGTTCAGGGTCAGGCCCCATTGGGATCCAACGCTGCCACAGATCCGAGGCTTTGTAGCTACAGAGTTTGAGGACTCGATAAACTTATGAGGTCGAAGCTCAACGGCTGGAACCGGGCTGAAAAAAAGTGGGGTAGCAGATTTCAATATGGACTTCATGATCAACTCCTTGGATCTGAGGATCTAGTGTGGGATGTTCTCTATCAGCAACACCTGCAAGAGTAAGCGAGCAAGGTTAAGCCTTGACTATACAGAATTAAACAAAATACTAACAGAATTTAACCCCTCCTTAGTCTCACCTTAATCTCAGCTGCTTATCATGCTCTCAAAGCAGTCTTTTCCCTGACCCTCGGAGGAGTCCTCATGAGAGCCCAGCCCTTATCTTTGTCATCCATTGCCCGATTAGCTACCTTTTCCCTTCTAGCCGTGGGATCCCTGGGATACTCAGTCGCTGCCCAAGCAACCACAGAGCTGACCTTCTTCTATCCGGTGCTGGTACCGGGCCCCATCACTGAATTGTTTGATGAATTGGTGGATGATTTCACTCAGCAAAATCCTGATGTTGCCATCACATCCATCTATTCCGGTAGCTATGACGAAACAACCGACCGGATCCAAACCCTGCTGAGAGGCGGTGGTGATTTGCCTGATATTGCCATCATCGGCAACCAGCACACAGTAATGTATGTGGATCTCGATGCCATCATTCCCTTAGACGATTTCATAGCCGCAGAAGGGGAGGATTACATCGCTGATTTTGTCCCAGCATTTATGCAGAATCCAATTTTTCGGGGCCACACCTGGAGCATTCCTTTCCAACGCAGCACCCCGGTGATGTACTACAACAAAGACATGTTTTTGAAGGCTGGGCTGGATCCCAATCAGCCCCCCACCACCTGGGACGAGGTAATCGACTATGCCCAAAAATTGACCCAGCGTGATGCGTCGGGCAATGTCACCGTCTGGGGAGTGCAGATTCCATCTGATATTGATGCTTGGGTGATTCAAGCCATGGCAGCCGGCAACGGTCGGCCTTGGGCAGATGAAGAAGTGGCCAATCGAGTCTATTTCGACGATCCCGCCACCGTGGAGGTGTTGGAGTATTTGCGAGCCTTGGCCAAAGAGTATGAGGTGATGCCGGATGGCCTCATTCCCTGGGCCGAAACACCAGCCGCCTTTACCAGTGGTCGGGCTGCCATGATTTACCACACCATCGGCAGTCAAACAAACATTCTCAACCAGACGGCGGGAAAATTTGAGGTGGGGGTAGCCTTTATTCCCGGCAAGCAAGACTTTGGGGTGATCACCGGTGGGGGAAACTTGGCCATCTTTAACAATGGCGATCCTGAAAAACAAGAAGCAGCCTGGCGGTTCATCCGCTTTTTGACCGAGCCCGAAATCATGGCCCGTTGGTGTGCAGGTACAGGCTATTTGCCGGTTACCCGCTCCTCGTTTGAACATCCAATTTTCCAGGCCTATCTCAAAAATGCTCCCGGAGCAGCGGTCGCGTTCGATCAGTTAAAGTATGCAGCTAAACAGATGGCAGTGCATGATCTACTCAAGGTAACAGATGCCGTTAAAGCCGGGATCCAAGCCAGCATCACCGGAGAGATGGACCCCGCTGAGGCGATGCAGCAAGCGCAAGCGCAAGCAGATGCCATCCTAAGCCGCTACCCTGACTGATCCCAATTTGAGATTCCCCAATCATGGAGATTAAGGAAACCCTGGTGGCCGATTGCAAGGGATCCAAACTAGATCAGGGATCCCGAAACCGTGCATGGCCTAGGTATGTGCTGGGTTGGCTGTTGGTGTTGCCAACCCTAGTGGTGGTGGTGACCTTTACGATACTGCCACTGGGGTTGGCCCTAATCAGCAGCTTGACGGTGGATAAGTGGACGGATCCTCTCGGTCGACAGGGATCATTTGTGGGGTTGGCAAACTATCTAACCCTGTTTGCTAACCCCATTTTTGCTCGAGTAATGAGCAACACCCTGACCTTTGTGGGGGTGACTGTTCCCGTCAGTCTGGTCTTGGCCTTTGCCTTTGCACTGCTGGTCAATGGCTCTTTAAAAGGGCAGGGGATCCTGCGGCTGGGCTTCTTTTACCCGGCTATCTTGCCGATGGTGGGGGCAGGAACCATATGGCTGTTCATCTATAACCGCAACTTTGGCTTGCTCAACCAGGTCATCAGCTGGTTGGGGATCCCCGCACAGAATTGGCTGGGATCCCCCCGCTGGGCCTTAATGGCGGTGATGGTAATGACCATCTGGAAGATCACCAGTTATTTCATGATCTTCTTTCTCGCCGGGCTGCAAAATCTGCCTGATGATGTGCTGGAGGCTGGTAAGATTGATGGGGCAAATGACTGGGAAAGCCTAATATATTTGGTTATTCCACTGCTAAAAAATACAATCTTTTTTGTGACAGTAATTGCTCTTGCAGATGCATTTCAAACCTACGATCAAATTGCAGTGCTGACCAAAGACGGTGGCCCCAACCATGCCACAAATCTATTGCTGTTCAACATTCGGATCGCCTTCAGTAATGGAGACTATGACTTAGCTAATGCCCAGAGCATAATCTTGGTGATTATCATCTTAAGTCTAACAATCTTAGCCTACTGGATATCAGAAGGAAGAAGGCAGATAGAGGAATGAGTGCAGTGTTCCTGATCATAAAGATAACGGCTAAGATGCTGGCCCAGAGATGGTACACCTTTCGCCGTTCCCACGGGATCCTCTTTGTTCTCAGCTGGGGTCTAATGCTGCTCTGGCTGGTACCACTCATTTGGATCGTAGCGATCTCCTTTCGACCGCCTGAGATTTCGTTGGGGAGGGGATCTAGTCTGTTTGCAGGCACCCTTAGCTGGGCTAACTATGCCAGAGCATGGCGTATTTTGGCACCTAGTTATGCCAATACCCTGATCATGGCATTCGGAACTCTAGCGGTACAATTAGTCACCATTACACTGGCAGGGTACGCCTTTGCCCGCTTGAGGTTTCCGGGTCAGCGTTGTCTATTTATCATCTTATTGATTCAAATTATGATACCTATTACTGCCTTGATCATCCCCAACTTTTTTATCATCAGAAAACTGGGATTATATGATACGGTATTGGCGGTGATGGTTCCATATTTTGGATCTGCCTTTGGGGTTTTCTTGATGCGGCAAACTTTTAGAGGAGTGCCAATAGAGTTAGAAGAAGCAGCACGGATTGATGGAGCTAACTTATTGCAAATTCTAGTATATATTTATATTCCTAGTGGGATTCCAGGTTTGCTAGCTTTCTCATTTGCCTCAATAATTTATCGCTGGAATGATTTTCTGCTACCGTTATTAGTAACCGCTGATAAAGCCGCCCCCTTGAGTGTCAGACTCAGTATCTTGGCAGCCAGCGAGGGTGGGATCCAGTGGCCCCAATTAGCGGCTGCTACCGTGTTAGTTATTTCTCCACTGGTAGTTCTTTTTGCGATTCTACAAAAACAGTTTGTCAGAAGCTTTAGCTACTCTGGCTTAAAGTAAGCTCTGTTGTTTAGGAAGAAAATTAATGCACTCGAAAATGACAGCAGGTCAGCGACAGAAGCACATTTTAGAAGAAATCAGTAAGGAAGGGCGGATCAGTGTTGCTGAGATTGCAGTTTGTCTCAATGTCTCTGAGATGACAGTGCGTCGAGATCTGATGGGCCTAGAGAAACGAGGCCTACTAAAGCGTAATCATGGGGGTGCCACCTTATTAACAGCTCAGGTATTGGATGATCTCTATTCCTGGAGTACCCGTATCAAACATCATGTGGAGGCAAAGGTTGCCATTGCCAATGCGGCAGTACAACTAATCAAAGAGGGCGACCGGATTATCCTACATAGCGGCACAACTATTGCCTTTATGGCACGGCTATTGCGCAACTATGGCAATCTAACCATTGTCACTAATAATGTTTTAGTATCAGAGGAATTGATGGGGTGTACTCAATTAGATGTGCTTTTAACTGGTGGAATTCTTAATCATGATCTAAAGCAATTGAATGGCCCTCTGACATTGCAGTCTCTCAATTCTATACGCGCCGATAAGGTGTTTTTAAGCTGTAGTAGTGTCTCTGCTCAGCAGGGCTTGTTTTCTACTAGTGTCCAAGATGAGGTCATTCTAGAGCAAACTTCTATTCAGAACTCTCAAGAGGCTTATTTGTTGGTGGATCATACCAAGTTCCAGCGACTTGACTTTTGGGTTGTTGGACAAATCCGGCAGTTGAAAGCAATCATTACAAATGCTGATGTTCCCACCCATTTAGTGCAAGACATCGAACGGCAAGGGGTTCAATGTATTTTGGCGCAATAAGAATACATTCATAGGGAAAGCATCAGGTTTTTTTCATGCCAATTAATGGATAGGTAATGATACCAAACGTCCCATCCTGCAGCGCAATCCCCACCCGGCGAGCCTCCCGCTCTGCCGCACTCACCCCCGCCGGATTGGCACGGATCCCCAGAAACCCCAAAGCAATCTCCTGCTGAAACGCCTTATCCTTGAGGGATCCAGGCTTAGGAGGTAACGTCCCCCGCAGATACAGCCGACTATTGCGGAGCAAGATGGACAAACCCACATTGGCAGACTTCAGCCGACCATTGGCTTGAGCGATCCGCTCCAGAGTGGCTTTGGTGATGCTGTCCACCAGCTCAAATCCTTCACTATCAGCTTCACTAAAATAATAGGCTGATCCGACTCGAAATGACCCTATTTGTCCCAGTCCTAGAAACAGCGCAAAGTGGCCCCAAAAAGCCAGAAGCCCTACTCCACAACGGAAAGGGGCCTCTAGTAAGGGTTTCATAGAGATGGCTCAGGCGTGATTTGAACACGCGACCAAGGGCTTATGAGTCCCCTGCTCTACCGCTGAGCTACTGAGCCAGGACAGCGCTTAACTAGAATAGCACTCTTGGGCCGGAACTGCGCCTCAGAAAATCCCCTCAGCCCCCTCTCGGGAAGAAGCCCCAGACAAGGCAATGCCTATCGGCAGGCCAGGGCAGCTTCGTAAACCCGTCGGTTGGCCGCGAGAGACTTCTCCAAATCCACCAGTGGGCGAGGGTAGTCCACCCCCAATCGGACTCCAAATTGCTTCTGCTCGGCAGCAGTGAGGCGATAGGGCTCGTGGATTTTATCCCCCGGGATCCCGGCCAATTCCGGCAACCAGTGGCGCAGATAGTCTCCTTTGGGATCGTACTCGCGAGATTGCTTGGGGATGTGGAAGTAGCGGAAGCCGCGGGCATCGTTCCCTACGCCGGCGGTGTAGTTCCAATTGCCGTAGTTGCTGGCCACGTCGTAGTCGATGAGCAGCGACTCAAACCACTCAGCGCCCATGCGCCAGTCGATGCCCAGGTTCTTGGTCAAAAAGCTGGCCACATTCTGCCGTCCCCGGTTGGACATAAACCCAGTAGCCGCCAGCTCCCGCATGTTGGCATCCACCAAGGGGTAGCCCGTCTCACCCCGACACCAAGCCTGAAAGCGCGGCCAATCCTGCTGCCAAGGGATAGGGATCCCTTGGATCCCAGAGGGACGGAACAGTTTAGCGCCGTGCTTGGCCAAGATAAACCGAAAATAATCCCGCCACAGCAGCTCAAACACCAGCCAGTAGGTGGACTCATTGCGCACCCGCTCCTGCTCGTAACGCTTGACCTCGGCATAGACGGTGCGAGGGGAGATGCAGCCCAGCGCCAACCAAGCAGAAAGCCGGGAGCTATCGTCGGGATCCAACATGCCGTTGCGGGTTTCTTTGTAGAGGCGCAGCCGATCCCGATCCCAAAAGTAGGTTTGCAGGCGGGCATGGGCAGCAGTGCTCCCGCCGGTGTAGGTGAAGCGAGCCCGTGGATCCCCGGCAGGTGGGGATAGCCCCAGCGAGGCCAAAGTAGGCAGAGGGCCGGGATCCAAACCCGATGGCAGGGGGGGGATCGAGGGAATGGGCAAGGGATCCCGGATGGGGGTGCTCCCCTCGACTTGCTTTCGAAAGCGGGTGAACAGCTCCGGCAGTTGCGAGAGACAAAAGGGGAGATCCTCAGGGTGATAGAGGGTATGGCCCCAATCAACCTGCAGCCGGATCCCCAGAGACCGCAAAGCCCGCTCAACAGCAGCCGCCACCTCCTTCTCCTCGGTGCCCACCTCTTCATGGGCGTAGACCGCCTTGACTCCCCACTCCTGTGCCAAGGTGGGGATCACGTGTTCCGGCTGTCCCTGGCGGATCACCAAATCCGAGCCGCGCGACCGCAACTGCTGCCGCAAATCCGCCAAACTCTCCAGCAAAAACTGACCGCGGAAAGGGCCGGTTCTGGGGCGGAGCCCAAGGGAAGTCTCGCCGAACTGGCGGGGATCCAAGCAATACAAGGGGATCAAAGGGGATCCCTGTTGGCAGGCCCGCGTCAGCGGCTGGTGATCCAGCAGGCGCAAGTCGGTGCGAAACCACAGCAGGACGGTCATTCTGCAGCTACCCTACACGGATCCCGCGGACTCAGACTTGGACACCCGAACCCCAGCTGGACGCCCCAGCTCAGGGCTGGGAACAAAATGAGGCACATCGGCAGCCGGGATGTGAACAGGGGCCTTGGTGCGCGGATGATAGGTTTGCCGGGCGGGACGATGGCGCAGCGAGAACGTGCCAAAGCGAGCCAGCCGCACGGATCCCCCCTGGGCCAGGCATTGGCTAATGCTGTCCAGCATAGCCTCCAGAGCAGCAGCAGCCATTTCCACGGTCAGGCCATCCACCTGCGCGGCCATCTGGCGGGCCAGCAAACGGCGAGTCAAATGAGGAGGAGAAGCCACCGACCGACCCTCTAGACAACAGAACACAGACAGGGGCTTAGAGCACCTCCAGTTCACTCTCGAAAAACCAATGTCGAGAGCGATCGGGAAACTCCAGAATGTAGCCGACACCGCTGCCATCGACCACACGCCGTGCCAGCACCACAGCCTCTTTGCCCACCAGAGCGCTGAGGTTTTCTTGTCCGCGATCCTGGACAGAGCGAACTTTGACCTTATTTCCAACCTTGATCGCCATAAAACCGCGAAGAGACTTACCACTCAAGATGGTACGGCAAAAGTCCCCTTGCCGAGCTCCTGCCGCACCTCTGCTGGGGTTGACCCCGATGGGATTGCTAGAATGGGGTCAGAGTGCCGTGCCCCAGGGAAGACTGCCTCCGTGATTGCCCTTTCCCTCAAACCCGCCCACTGCTCCTGGAGCGTTATCAGCTTTCCCTCCACCCTCTACACTCAGCCTGTCCTCGATCTCTTGATCTCAAAAGTCCCTCCTGCCTGGAGAGCGGAAATACGTTTGGGCCTACAGGAAGCGATCATCAATGCCGTCCGCCACGGCAACGGCCTCGATCCCAACAAGAAGGTGATCATCGAGTACGCCAGCTCGGAGCCCTTTTACCAATGGCTGGTGCGAGATCAAGGGCCCGGCTTTTGTCCCCAAGAGAAGCTCCACCGATGCCAACATAACATCTTGGAAACCGAAGAGTCGGGCCGAGGAATGCTGCTGCTCACCCAAATCTTCGACTTTGTGGAGTGGAATGAAACAGGCAACCAGGTCTACCTGGCCAAATACATCCACGCCAACTGCCGGGATCCCTGGATAGTCTGACCCTCAATACCACTCCCAAAACAGCTTGCCCATTTGGGTAATCTGGCAGCCCCGATCGGGGTAGGGAGCTTCAGAAACCGCTAGGGCTGTGGTGGCGAAGGCAAAGCGCGTGGATGACCAGCGGGATCCCTTAGCGCTCCGCGCCGCTGACGCGACCGGGTCGGGCAGCTCGCTTTCCAAGAGCAACCCCAGGGATCCATAGCCATAGCCCAAATTGCGGTGGGGCAGGGAAGCCACCAACTTGCGCCAGGCGCGATTTGCACTCAAGGGGGGATCCGCGAGGGCCGTCTCCAGAGCCGCCAGAGAAGAAGCCAGGTAGGAATAGCCTTTGCGATCGGCATGATACACCTGTGCCGGCAGCGGGATCCCTGGCAGCGTTAGCGCTCCGCGCCGCTGACGCGACTGGGGGAGAGCCTCTGCCGCCTGCAATGACGCGGATCCTCCTTTCCCACTGACTTCCAGCAGCTCGCCTGCCAACACAGGGATCTCCGGTCGATGGATAGAGCGGTAAGGACTCTGTCCCGCTGTCGCCACCGGCTGGGGTTCTGACTGCCCCCCTGCGGGAATGGTTGGTTTGGCCCAGGCGGTGGCGGTGCCACGCTTCGTTGCCAGAGAGATTACCTGCCAGCCTTGGGCGCGTGCCCGCTCATCCAAGTCGAAATAAGGACTCCGTCCCGCTGTCGCGACCGACTCATCCGGCAGCTTACCGACCCACAGCCAGGCTGGATCCCCGTCGCCGGGCAAAAGGGCAAAGGCAAACTCTCCCCGTTCCGGCAACAGACGCTGCCAGTCCAGCGCCACCTGAGATTGCAAGCGCTGCAGCCACTGGCCGGGATCCACCCGCAACCCCAGGGGATTTAGGGGCTGGATCTGCCCCAGGCTCTGCCAAACTGAGGCCAGATTCTCTCCGGAAACCAGCGCCAAGGTCTCATCCGGCAGATGTTGAAGGATCTGCGGGCGAAAGGCTTCTGCTGTCGGCAAGGAGAACCCGGCAGGCGCATGCCAGAGGGCAGCACTTTCGGCCACCAAGCCGCGGAAGTTTACCCCCAACCCCAGCCCTACCGCCTGCAACGTCAGCCCATCTGAAGAAACCGCCTCTGGATTTTGCCAGAAGGCCCAACCCACATGCGCCTCCCGCAAGGGCTGGATGACCTGCTGAAACAGAGGCTGAGCCACCAGAGACAACTGCGGCAACTGCCAAGCATCGATGGCGGCGCGAATGGCAGCAGGCTGCTCCGCCAGCAACACGTATTGCTCGCCGAAAACGGCTGCCGAGAAACCCTGCAGGCCCGGAATCGGGCTAGACACCACCTGAATGCCCTTGTAAGTGTCTACCTGCACCGGCCTCCCGGCCAAGCTCTGCCGTTCCCACAACAGGTTCAGCTCAAATTGAGAGAGCGCCGCATCCTGCGTTTCCAGGGCAACCAAGGTGCCCCACTCCGGCAAGCTGGCCAAGAGGGTGCTCTTCCCCAGCCAGGGCCGCACCTCCCGCTCGAAATCAAGGGATCCCCCGGCCAGCATGGATCCCAGCCAGCCTGGGCCTTCAGGGGAGAAAAACTTTTGCCACTGCTGACGGGCAGCGCGTCGCTGGGGGGCAGGAGTTGCCGCTTGCCAAAACGCTTGCACCTCGTCCAGGGGAACGGCCAACACCAGCAGCGCTTGCGCAGAGCTGGGGGCAAAGCCCACAATGGGTGGCAGCTCCGGGTGGGCCAGCAACAAAGCTACCGGACTGCGGGTGAGCAGCCACACGACAACCCACACCATCAGGGCGGCCAGAAGACCCAACCCGATTAGGATCCCGCGCAAGAGTTGCCGTCGTCCCATATCTCATCTCTTCACCGAGGGAGACGTAGCGCGTGTACCCAGGCCCTACTGCTCTGCACTGCTGGCATGAACAGGCCTAGTGAAGAAGCGCTGCCCTCAGTCCTGCATGATAAAACCTTACCATGGAACAGAGGCTAACCCTGGTGTGCCAGCTGGAGCCCACCGCTGAGCAGGCGGCCAAGTTTAGAGGCACCCCACAAGCCTTTGTGATCCGCACCACCATTCCAAATGCGCCCCTGTGTGCGTCCAACGCGCAGATAACCCTGCCCTGACCAGCCCGGCAGCTATCTAAGCCCATCGGAAAACCAAACCCATGTCAGAGTTTCAACTGGTTTCTCCCTATCAACCCACCGGAGATCAACCTAAGGCAATTGCCGGTTTGGTGAAGTCAATTTCAGAAGGCCATCGTTTCCAAACCTTGCTGGGGGCAACCGGAACCGGCAAAACGTTTACCATCGCCCATACCATTCAGCAGGTGGGCAGGCCCACCTTAGTGATGGCCCACAATAAGACTTTGGCAGCACAACTGTGCAATGAGCTGCGGGAGCTTTTTCCTCACAATGCCGTTGAATACTTCATCAGCTATTACGACTACTATCAACCGGAAGCCTATGTTCCCAGCACCGATACTTACATCGCCAAATCTTCTTCCATCAACGATGAAATCGATATGCTGCGGCACTCGGCTACCCGCTCCTTGTTTGAACGGCGAGATGTGATTGTGGTGGCCTCGGTGAGCTGCATCTATGGTCTGGGCATGCCAGAAGAATACCTGAAGGCTTCCATCCCCTTCAAAGTCGGCCAGGAGATCAACCAACGGGATGTCTTGCGGGCTCTGGCCAGCATCCAGTACGAGCGCAACGATTTAGAGCTGGTGCGAGGGCGATTTCGCCTCAAAGGAGATGTGCTGGAAATTGTGCCGGCGTATGAGGATCGGGTAATTCGCATCGAATTTTTTGGGGATGAGATCGAGGCCATTCGCTTAATCGACCCGGTTACAGGTGAGATTTTGAACAGCCTCAGCGCCCTTAGAGTTTATCCTGCTCGGCACTTTGTAACGCCGGAAGCACAACTGGAGCGGGCAATCCTCAACATCGAGCAAGAACTGGAAGAGCAACTGGCCCTCTTTCTCAAAGAAGGCAAGCTCCTGGAAGCCCAACGGCTGGAACAGCGCACCCGCTACGACCTAGAAATGCTGCGGGAGGTGGGCTATTGCAATGGGATCGAAAACTACTCTAGACATTTAACGGGACGCAAAGCAGGAGAGCCCCCCGCCTGCTTGGTGGATTATTTCAAGGCCAACGATTGGCTGCTGGTGGTGGATGAATCCCACGTGACCGTGCCCCAAATTCGCGGCATGTATAATGGCGACCGTGCCCGCAAGCAGGTGCTGGTGGATCACGGTTTTCGCCTGCCCAGCGCCCTCGACAATCGCCCCCTCAAAGCCGAAGAGTTTTGGGCCAAAGTTCATCAGTGCATCTTTGTTTCGGCTACTCCCGGCAACTGGGAACTGGAGCAGAGCGAGGCCCAATTTGAAACCCGGGTGGAAGATGGCAAGACCTTGAAGTTTTATGTGCAGGGCAGCGGTCGGGTTATCGAACAGGTGATTCGGCCCACTGGGGTGGTGGATCCCGAGGTGCATGTGCGCCCCACGGCTGGGCAAGTGGACGATTTGCTGGGAGAAATTTACTTGCGATTGGAACGCTCTCAGCAGGGATCTGCCGAACGGGTGATCGTGACCACCCTCACCAAACGGATGGCAGAAGATCTCACAGAATATCTCCAGGAGCGAGGGATCCGAGTTCGCTATTTGCATTCCGAGATCACCTCGATTGAGCGAATTGAAATCTTACAAGATTTTCGAGAAGGGGCCTTTGACGTGTTGGTGGGGGTCAACTTGCTGCGGGAAGGGTTGGACTTGCCAGAAGTTTCTTTGGTGGCCATTTTGGATGCCGACAAAGAAGGGTTTTTGCGAGCAGAGCGCTCCCTGATTCAGATGATCGGGCGGGCAGCGCGGAATGTCCGTGGAACGGTGGTGATGTACGCCGACACCATGACCAGCAGCATGGCCCGGGCCATTGCCGAAACCCAGCGTCGCCGCGAAATTCAATTGCAATACAACCGCCAACACAACATCACGCCCAAGCCCATCGTCAAGAAAAACAGCAATGCCATCTTGTCTTTTTTGGCCATCTCCCGCAAACTTAACGACCCAGATTTGGAAAAAGCCTTTCAAGCTGCGCAAGAGATCCCTCTCTCCGAGATTCCGGAGCTGATCGGCCAACTGGAACTGAAGATGAAAGAGGCCGCCAAAAACCTAGAATTTGAGGAAGCCGCCGAGCTGCGAGATAGAATCAAAAAGCTGCGTCAACGCCTTCTGGGCCATTCTCAGGGCACCTAAAATCCTTGCTCAGATCGGCCAAAATTGAGGTCGGCTTGTGCCACCATGAGCTTGCGGGGCAGCACCAGGGATCCCCAATTGATCGATAGGCGTTCGTACCAAACCGGCCATGCAGGACTCCGTCCCATTTCGGCGAGCAGTTCTCTTGATTGGGCTGACGGTGGGGATAGGTCTCTGGCTTACCCCTGCCGTCGCCTCTGCCTCCTCAGGGATCCCCTTGGCTCAAGCCCTTGAATTTCGGGATCCCAACTTTTTCCTGGCCGATCCCCGACCCACACCGGCTGAAGCGCCAACTCCTGAGGGATCCCCTGCCCCAGCCCCCAGCCCAGTCGGGATCCCTTTGACCGGCCAAGAGGGCACAGAAGTGCTGGTCGGGAACATACCGGTGTTCCGCCTGCAGACGGCAGACTACCCCAGCGATGTGCGGGCCGACAACGTTCGGGCGATCATCGAGCGCTTTCTCGAAGAAGGCCAGTTGCCGGAGCCAGAGGTACGGGTGGCCCAGGATACCAATGGGCAATACATCTTACGCCTGGGGGAAAGAGGCCGCTTTGAGGCCACCCAACGGTATTTGTTCACCGTCACCTATGCCGATGCTGCCGCGGAGCGCAGGGTGGCACTGGGTCAGGTGAACCTGAATGACGTGCGTCTGGTGGCTAACAGTTGGGCGCGGCGGTTGGAGCAAGCGATTGCCGATTACCGCGAAGATCTGCTGGCTCTGCAGCGGGCCCAGGATCCGCGCGTGCTGGTTCTGACCCTTTTGGCAGGGATCGCCACCCTGGTGGTGGGGTTCTTTCTCTGGCGGCTGTTCGACCGCAGCTTAACCCGTCTGCAACGCTGGTTGGAGCTTAAGGCCGGAGAGACCTGGGGCACCTGGATTGATGTGGGTGGGATGCTGCTGCGGGGCGTGGGGGTGATCCTCATCGCCGGCATCTCGCTGGATCGCGGTATCAGCTTCATCCCTGCCCTACGACCGTTTCAGCGCTCCTTTTACCTGGGCCTGGGTCGTGTGGTCGCCACGGCTCTGGGCGTTCTCACCCAGCCTCTGCCCAACTCCAGCGTTTCGATTGCCAGCTTGCTGGTCTTCCTCCTCCTTTCTATCTTGGTTTTCACTGGCGCCCACTACGTCAGTGTTGGCTTCAAGCAGCGCTTTTTGGCACGCCTGGGGCTGGATCTGGGCACCCAAGAGTCTTCGGCGGCCATCTTCAAGTACATCCTGACCCTGTTCGGCATCCTTCTGGTCTTGCCCTTCAGCGGCCTTAATCTGGGCTCCTTGGCGGTTATTGCCGGGGCGGTGGGTTTGGGGATCGGCTTTGGTTTGCAAAACCTCTCCAACAACTACATCAGCTACATTGCCATTTTGCTGGAGCGCCCCATCCAAATCGGGGATCTGGTGGAAGTGGACAACTTGCTCGGCACGGTGGAGCGCATTGGGCCACGGGCTACCGTCTTGCGCACCCTGGATCGCATTTTTGTGATCGTGCCCAACTCCCGCTTTACCGAATCGAAGGTGGTGAACTGGAGCTACCGGGATCCCCGCTGTCGCATCCACATTCCGGTCGGCGTGGCCTACGGCTCCGATACGGCCCTGGTCACCGAAGCTCTGCTCAGCGCAGCCAAAGAAAATGCTCGGGTGTTGAGCAGCCCTGCCCCCCAAGTCTGGCTCAAGTCCTTTGGCCCTTCTGCGCTCAACTTTGAGCTGCTGGTGTGGATCAACCGTCCTCAAGATCAGTTTGTCTTGATCAGCGAGCTAAACTTCCTAATCGAGGCTGAGTTTCGGCGACGTGGGATCCGCATCCCCTTCCCGCAACAAGATATTCATATCCGCAGCCTAGAGGGATTTGCCCCCCTCAGTCAAAATGGCGGATCCCCTTCTTTGCCCGATACCGACTCCATTCACTCTGCCCTCAAAGAAGCGGCTCAATCGCCGGAAGACCAAAATGGTGTTTCCTAAGCTATTGCCTGCCATTGACACCCTATCGACACCATGTTGCAGCGGTTAGATGAGGTACTGGGAAGCTTTGGCAGCCATCCCCATTGGGCTGAACTGAAGCAAATGCAAACCCTGCGGCAGCTCTGGCCCGAACTCGTCGGAGAGGCCGTAGCCGCCCAAACCTATCCTCTCAGCCTGCGCCGACAGGTGCTGCAGGTGGCCACCTCTACCCCGGCCTGGGCACAAAACTTAACCTTGCAACGCCAGATCATTCTCAGGAAACTCAACAGCCGGCTACAATCTCCCCTCAGCGATATCCGCTTCAGCTCTGGTGCCTGGCACAAGGGATCCAGCCCGGCTGCCCCCCATCCTGATGCGGAGCTGACCAGCAAGTTTTATGGCGCTCCCCGCCTAGCAGACCAAGATGGACAACGCCCTGGATCCTGTCGCAGCCCCAATCCAAAACAGCCCACCTCCGACCCGAAAGTGGCTTTCGAGCGCTGGGCCAGAGTGGTGAAGCAACAACAAACCCAGGAGAACCTGTTCCCTTGCCCCGCCTGCCGCTGTCCCACCCCTGCCGCCGAATTGGAGCGTTGGTTTGTCTGCGGGTTCTGCCATCGACAATCCTTGCGCCCGCGCGGCCACAGTTGTTCCGGTTAACCCAAAAATCAATCGTTCATAGCCCGATAGGTGGCCACCGAAGACGGCGATACACGGTTTAGATAGCGAAAGATCCAATACTTAAAAAGCGTATCTAGGAAAACCGGAAAAGTAGCAATAAAGCCGTAGATAAAATCGCGGTTCTCCGGTACCCCCAAATGGGCAGCCAAATTACCCAGCAGCACCTCCCAACCGTGGGGAGAGTGATAACCGACAAACACATCGGTAAAGAGAATAATAATGAAAGCCTTGGCACTGTCGCTGAGGCCGTAGATCAGACGATCCAAAAAAGACTTGAGGACTTCGATTTCCTCACGCCCAATAAAGATAAGCCAGCCAAACACCAGCAGCGAAAGCAAATCAGCAAGGATATTCTTCAATCCTTCCGAGTTCCTACGGCTATATTTTTTCAGCAGTTCCTCTGCCTTCATGGACAGTTGCTCTTCTGATTCCAGATCCCACTCTGGGGGTTGATGGTGCAAAGCTCGCTCAAATTCTATTCTTTCCTTGAAAAACTCGAACTCTGACAGGGCTTTTTCTTGGAATTCGTGGCTTAGAGCCACAATGGCAGGCTCCCGTTGTTGCAAGTGATCTACCAATGGCCCAAACAGAAAGTTTTTCGAGAGGATCTGGGTGAGCAGAGGCAAAACGGCCAACAACAACAGAAAACGAATCGATACCAGTGTGCGAGTGCGAGCCTCGCGATACTCCTGGATCAGTTCCTCTTCGGCCTGGGAACTCAGCTCACGGCGGATTTGGCTGGCTGTGCGCAGAATAGAACGGGGCAGAATCGCAGCTTTGGAAGCGACCGGGGCAGCGCCATTGCCGGAGCCTGCCTTGACAGAGACATTAGAAGAACTGGGTTGGGTTGAGGTAGGTTGTTCTGGCCGTTCGAGAGGCTCAGGTGAAGTGGAAATTGAAGCAGAGATGGGCTGGGATTTTCTGGTCGGGCGTTTGTATCGAGAAGTCACCTGATCGATAAACTGCAGTTTCTCCAAGATGGAAAGATCTCGTCTTTGGCGACCATTCTCAGGGTTTTCGCCGTTGCTTTCAGGAGCATCGACCTCAGCGGCATGGCGTTCTTGATCTTTATCTTGGGCAGAAACAGGGCCACTGCCATTTTGCTCGGGATCCGGCAGGCGAGAAAGGGCGCTGCTGGCTCTGAACTCTGCCAAACGCAGATCGATCTGGCGCAGTTGCCGGCGCAGTTGAATTTGAAAGTAGCGGCTGACATTCTGGCCATGTTGCCCGTTGCTGCCGATGGATCCTCCCTGGAAGTATTGATCCTCGATGGCTTTAATGCGCAGGGCAGCCTCATAAGCTTGGTCAAGGGAGCGCAGGGGGGTATTCGAGATCCATTGGCCCAGCCTGCTCAATACGGATTCTCCCATTGCTCGTTCCCGTGGCACTCCCCATGGGGGCCGATCCACACATTACAGTGATCCGATTGACTAATTATTGTAACGAGTCCTGGGTGCCTAGGCGGGAATCCCAACGGTGGAGAAGTACTTGCAGAGACTGGCCCTGCCTCGACAGAAGTACAGACCGGCACCTTTGGGTCAGAGCAAACTTCAGTATCCCTTAAAGCGCTTGAGGGCAAAGCCACAGATCTGCAGCAGCCGCAGC
This sequence comes from Thermostichus sp. MS-CIW-26, assembly GCF_054059115.1. Classification (NCBI taxonomy): domain Bacteria; kingdom Bacillati; phylum Cyanobacteriota; class Cyanophyceae; order Thermostichales; family Thermostichaceae; genus Thermostichus; species Thermostichus sp. MS-CIW-26. The sequence continues at coordinate 2,582 of NZ_JBSSBV010000041.1, read as the reverse complement.
CCCTCTCGCACATGGTGAATGTTGGAGCGACCATAGGTTCTGGGGAAATAGCGCACGGGGATATCCAGGATCTTCAGGGTGCGCTTGGCGGATCCCAGCAACAGGTCAAAATCTCCAAACGGGTCGAAATCCCCCCACTCTTGGCACAGCTTGGCAATCTGCTGGTAATCCTCCCGCCACAGGGCCTTGGTGCCACAGAGGGAATCTTTGATGCGGATGCCGAGAATATAGGAGAGGAGAGCGGCAAAAAAACGATTGGCCCATTGGTTCAGCCGAGGCATTGCCTCCGGTTTCAGGGGGTAGATAAGGCGACAGCCATTGGCAAAGTCGCACCGCCCAGAAGCCACAGCCCGGAAAAACTTGGGCATGTCCTCTGCCTGTACCGTCAAATCGGCATCGAGGATGATCAACACATCCCCTGTAGCGGCGGCTAGCCCCTTGCGCACCGCATCCCCCTTGCCCTTGCCCTCCTGCCGTAGAGCCCGGATATTGCGGATCCCTTGGTATTCCGCCTGTACCCGCTGGATCTCGGCCCAAGTCCCGTCGCTGGAATGCCCCTCCACAAAAATGATCTCGGTGCGGGATCCCATCTCGGGCAAATGTTCCACGCAGCGGCGGATGTTGCCCGCTTCATTCCGAGCCGGAATCACCACGGTGCAGGAAGGCTGCTGCTCAGGGGGGGGATCCCAGGCAGGGTCGGGCTGCAGGCGAGCGATTGTGTACTCTGTCAGGCAGAGGGCGTTGATCCCGGGCAATGGGGCAATCACCCGGTTGATCACAGTCGAAAGGAACGGGATCCGCCGCGGCAACAACAGCCGCTTGCCCTGCTGAATGACCTCGTATCCTGCCAAGTGCAGCAGGTTGGCCACATCGGCTGCCGATAACCAGTTGGCTGCCGGCAGAGGCATCCGTTGCTTCAGAGCGGTTGCCAAGCCCAGAATCGGCTCCCAGAGCGGGTTGTGGTGGGAGAGGATCAGGCGGGTGCGTGGGGTACAGAAGCGGCGCAACTGCTGGAGAACCTGCTGGATGTCGGCCAGGTAGCCCAGGGTATTGACGAGCAAGATCACATCAAAAGGCTCCGCCAAGACGGGATCCTCTTTGTCCAAGGTGTGGGCATCTTGCACCCGGAAATGGAGATGGGGAAACTCTGCCTGAGCTTGGGCAACAATGTCCGCATCCCGGTCGATCCCCACCCCGAAGCTGGGCTGCAAGGCATTGAGCAGGGATCCCGTGCCGGAACCAATCTCCAAGATGCGCAAACCGGCAGGGACAAAAAAGCGATGCAGCCGCTCCAGATCCTCGTGGTAGTAGCGGTTTTTTTGCCGCCAGTAATACAAGGGGTGGGTCAACGCTGGCAAGGGATCCCTGGGGTATCGCTGGATAGTCTTCGATCATAAGGTGTGATCGTTTGCAACAACGGCTTCAAGCACCTTAGATCTCAATCTGTTGGTCACCCAACCCAGCTGGATCCCCGACAACAGGGGCGAAGCCCTCCAGCGATTGCGTACCGCAGCCACATCTTGCCACCCCAGTCTCTCCCCACCCAGCGATAGCAGTACAGGGAAAAGGGAAGCATTGGCGGGCAAGTGCCAACGAGCGGGGATCTCAGCGACGACGCACTTTATCCCTTTGGCTGACAAAGATGATGGCGCCAAAGAGAGCCCCCAGCACAACTGCACCAGCCACCAAGCTCCAGAGGAAGTTAGCAAGTGAGGGAGTCATAAAAGCGTTTCCTCCTCGTGCAAATAACCATTGCCCAACGGCTTTTCGATTATACCGAGCCCTGTCACCCTTCCAAAGCCTGCCTTTGTCCCTGCCGGGCGCTGTCATTTGGTAGTTTGGTATTCCAGGGGCACCTCCTCTAGGGTTTGGCTCTTGCCGGCAAAGGGGTTATCCGGCGTTAAGAACAGCATACAGTGACATTCCTTTCGCTCCCGCATGGGTACACAGGGGCAATTCCAATAGCCTGCTTTTGCTTCTGCCTCTTTGTCTTCATAAAAACGACAGGGACACAGCGGGGCGCCCAATTGCTCTTTGTGCAGAGCCAAGCCTTCGATCACCGCCGTCGTAATTGATGGATCCGAGCAGAAAAAGGTCTCGGAGCGTTTGGCGTAGGTTTCTGCGAAATGCCGCATCAACTCAAAGCTCTTCTGTGAGGACTTTTTGTAACCACGACTTTCCATGACGATTCCCAAAAGTGGAACTAACCGGCTGTTGCTAGCAATGGGGTTCACAGCTTTTTCCGACGACGCCTCCCGAAGCCAGTACAGACGTGTAGGGGGCCGGGATTCTATTAACTCCACAGATAACTCCACAGACCTCCCACAACGTCGAGAAAAGCTGTATCTCGCTCTTCGTTGTACAGCAGACCTCTAGGCAGGACAAAAGATTATGCCCTTGCTGTTACACAAGGCAACATCTAGGGGCCGTAGCAAGAGCCAGCCTTGGCGTACTCTACAGAATACCTTGACATCCTCCCCGGCCTTTAGGCCGGAGATTCCTACCACGCTGCGCATGGATGGCTCCTTGCGCAGTCGTCTCGGCGGGTTCCTGCTTCCGACCGCCCGTGCAGTTCGATCCAC
>NZ_JBSSBV010000040.1:0-23917 GCF_054059115.1 Thermostichus sp. MS-CIW-26 | reverse complement strand
GTCGGAAGCAGGAACCCGCCGAGACGACTGCGCAAGGAGCCATCCATGCGCAGCGTGGTAGGAATCTCCGGCCTTCAGGCCGGGGAGGATGTCAATTGCAGAGAGCGAGTACCTTTGCTCAACAGGGTTGAGATTTGTCAACTCTTCTACACAAACCTTCTCAATCCCTTTTTTCAACAACCTTGTAGTCGGTAGAGTGTAGGGCATCTTCTGGGAACAGGCGACGTCAGGATCCTTAGCCCTTAGCTGCCAGGTGATACCGGTCACCGCCCTGAAGCTCTTTTGGGTGCAAGCTGAGAGTAACTGTGGCCACTTCCCAGATCTAGGAGATCGTTTAACCATGCGCAACCTCTCTTCCGTTTTGCTGTTCGGGATCCCTTTGGTAAGCCTAGGCTGGACAGGGATCCCGGTGGTGGCCCAATCCGCCAATCCAGCCCTCTGCCAGCAATTTCCCCAAGACATTCGCTGCACCCTCTCTGCCCCCAGACAGGTGGGACAAGCGCCGCAACCCACATCCCGTCCTCGGATTGCAGTCTTGGACTTTGATTTCAGCAGCCTCAGCAATCCCTACAGCTTCCGCGAGGCTTCTCGGGGGGTGAGCGACCTGTTGGTGGATCGGCTGGTGAGAGATGGCACCTTTTCCGTCATCGAGCGCTCGCGGCTGGACGCGATCTTGGCCGAGCAGAACCTGGGTCTATCCGGTCGACTGGATGCCAACACCGCTGCTCAGGTAGGCCGGATCCTAGGGGTCGATGCGGTGATCCTCGGCAGTGTGACCCAGTTTGATGTGTCTGTGCGCCGTTCTGGGGGTGGGGCACCGGTCTTAACTCCCTTCGGCAGCTTCCCGCTGGCGGTGGGCGCTGAGTCAGTGGATGCCGATGCCAACGTGCAGCTGAATGCCCGCTTGGTGAGCACCAGTACTGCCGAGATCTTGGCCGTGGTCGAGGGCAAAGGCAACGCCAGCCAGTCGGATAGCACGGTCACGGTTGCCGGCTTTGGCGGGGGATCCGCCACCAGCAACGAAGAGAAGCTGTTGGTATTGGCAAGCCAACAAGCGGTGGAGCAAATTGCCCAGCAGTTGGCCGGTTTTGCCGGGCGCTTGGCAGCTCAGCCTCGCTCTCTGCCAACGGTTGACGCCTTGGTGGCGGATGTCTACGGCAACCAGGTGATCCTGAACAAGGGCAGCCGCGATGGCTATCGGGTGGGATTGATTCTTTCTGTGGAGCGCGTCGTCCGCGAGGTGAAGGATCCGGCCACGGGGACAGTCTTGCGCAAATTGACTGAGCCAGCCGGACAGGTCCAACTGACGGAGGTGGATGACAGCTCCAGTGTGGGACGCATTCTCAGCGGGGCAGGCTTCAAGGTTGGGGATGTGGCCAAGCCTGTCCAATGAGCTTTCCCAAGCCCTATCCTCAGGATCCCTCGATGGGAGCAAAGCCCTGCCGTTGCGTGTTTTCGGTTACGGTGCGCGGCTCTAAAAATTGCAGCAGGTAGTCGGGGCCGCCGGCTTTGGATCCCACGCCGGAGAGCTTGAAGCCGCCGAAGGGCTGCCGCTCCACCAACGCCCCGGTGATCTCGCGGTTGATGTAGAGGTTGCCGACGGCAAAGTCCTGGCGAGCCTGTTGAATGTGGGAAGGGGTGCGGCTGTAGAGACCGCCGGTGAGGGCGTAGGGGGTGGCATTGGCCATCTGCAGAGCAGAAGAAAAGTCCGGCGCTGAGATCACCGCCAAAACCGGGCCAAACAGCTCCCGCTGCGCCAGCTCTGACTGGGGATCCACCTGGCTGAACACAGTGGGGCCGACGAAGTAGCCTTTTTCCGGCACGGGCAGGCTGAGGTCGAGGCGGGCATCAGCCTTAGCCGATTGAATGGCCTGTTGCAGGCGAGCTTGGGCCTCTGCATCGATGACCGGGCCAACTTGGGTGCTGGGGTGGGCTGGATCCCCCACATTTAAAGAGCGCACCGCCTCGATGAGCCGCCCCAAGAACAGGTCGTGAATGGACTGCAAAACGATCGCCCGCGAGCAGGCGGAGCATTTCTGGCCGCTGTAGCCAAAGGCGGAGTTGACCACCCCTTTGACCGCCTGATCCAGGTCGGCGCTTTCGTCGATGAGGATGGCGTTTTTGCCCCCCATCTCGGCAATGACCCGTTTGATGTGGTGCTGGCCCGGCTGCAGTTGCGCGGCTTGGGCGAGGATCTGGCAACCCACCGCCTGGGATCCGGTGAAGGCAATCAGGTGCACCCGCCAGTCTTGAACCAACAGGGGGCCGATGGCTTCGCCCACCCCCGGCAGGAATTGAAAGACACCCTCCGGGATCCCGGCTTCCTCCAGCGCCTTGAGGATAAAGCCCGCCAGCTTGGCCGCGATCAGCGAGGATTGTTCTGCCGGTTTGAGGAGCACGCAGTTTCCGGCCACCAAAGCCGCCGCTGTCATGCCACAGGGGATGGAGAGGGGGAAGTTCCAGGGGGCGATCACCACCGCCACACCGCGGGGCTGGTAGTGGTAATGGTTGGTTTCGCCGGGCAGGTTGCACTCCCGTCCCCGATCCAGGGCCTCCATCTGTTGGGCGTAGTAGCGGCAAAAATCGATGGCCTCAGAAATTTCCCCATCGGCCTGGGCGATGGGCTTGCCCACCTCCAGCACCATCCAGGCAGCCAGCTCCGCCCGCTGGGCTTCGATTTGCTCCGCCACCCGCCGCAGGATCCCGGCCCTCACAGCCACAGGGGTGCGTCTCCAGATGGGAAAGCTGGCCTGGGCCGCTGCCAAGGCTTGCTCCACCTGTTCCGGCTCGGTCAACCCAATTTCCGCCACCACCTGTTCAGGATCCGCAGGGTTGAGGGAGAGCATGGCTTGTCGGGTGGGGCGATATTCTCCGGCAATCCAGGGCTGAACCCTCTGACCCAGTTGAGGCCGGATCTCGTCCAATGCCTGAAAAAAGGGATCCCGCTGCTGGGGCTGGCTGAAATCCGTATCGGGAGCGGCGGCAAACGAGAGAGAAGGAGCCTGGAAAACGGATCCCTCGTCCAAGACCGGCGGGGCCAACAGCTGCTCGGGGTTGTAGCCCTGAACGCTTTGCCGCAGGAAAGAGGTGTTGGCGGTGTTTTCCAGCAAACGCCGGATCAGGTAGGCCATACCCGGCAGCAGCTCCCCGTAGGGGCAGTACACCCGCACCCGCTGTCCCTTCTGCACCAAGGCCTTGGCCAGGGGATCGGCCATGCCATAGAGCACCTGCAGTTCAAAAGCAGACTGGGGCACCTCCAGGGCTTGGGCAATGGCGATGGCTTTGGCCTGAGAGCGCACATTGTGGCTGGCGATGGCGGCGTGGAGATGGGTGTGGTGCTCCAACAAAAGCTGGGTCATGCGCTCGAAGTTGGCGTCGGTAGCAGACTTGCTGTTGTAAACCGGCTGTGGCCAGTGCTTTTGCGCCGCCAGGATGGTCTCTTGATCCCAGTAGGCCCCCTTGACCAAGCGCACCGTCACCGGGGATCCCCGCTCTTTGGCCCAGGCGATCAGGTTTTGCAGATCGGTGTAGCTATCCCGCAGGTAGGCCTGCAGCGTCAGGCCAACGTCGGTGCGGCTTTTGAACTCCGGCTCCAGCAGCAGCTCCTGCAAAATGGCCAGGGTGAGGGATTTGTAGCGGTACTGCTCCATGTCGAAATGGATCCCGACTCCCAGAGCTTCTGCCCGGCGCAACAGGATGCGAATCCGTTCCCCCACTTTGGCTTTGGCCCCCAGGGGATCGATGGGATCGAACTGGGAATAGAAGGCTGTCAGCTTCACCGACACTTGCGGCACAGGCTGCGGTTGTGGCCAGGTTTTGACCATCTTTGCCAAATGCTCCATCACCTGCAGATAGCGATCCAGATAGGATTGGGCTTCCGCTTCGGTGATGACGGCTTCCCCCAGCAAATCCAGCGTGAAAGCCATACCCTGCCGGTGCAGAGCTTCCAGAGTTTTGCTGACTTGCTGTAGAGTTTCTCCGGCAATGTATCGACGGGCCAAGGCTTCCACGGCAGCGGTGAGGGTGGTGGCAGCCAACTGCCCTGGCAGGGAGTCGGGGTCTGCAAAGTTGAGCAGGCTTTTCAGCATTCCCGGCAATTCCACCGCCGGATCTGAAAGATACTCCTGCAAATGGCGGGCCACCTCAGCCTTGCTTTTCAAGCTGGGCAAGACATCGATCAAGCGGAACAACTGGGTGCGCAGGTGGGGGTTCTCCATCGCCCAGGCCAGCAGCTTGTCCTCCCAGCGCAGTTGATCCCGCCACTGGGCCAGCAGGGATCTCTTCTCTCCCCAAAGAGAAGCCAACAGAGATTGGGCGAGAGCTTGGGTTTGAGCCTCGTAGGCGGTAGGAGCACCTTGGGCAACCATCTAATAACTGGGGTGTGAGATCCCTACCATCCTGTCATGGAAAAGAGGGAACCTGAGGCCGATTTTGGGAAGATAATGGCAGATGGGGCCACCGCAAATCCTCAAACAGCTACACCGGGTATAAACAGCTTTGCAGGAGAAACTTATGCAGGCTTTTGTTGCAGGGGCTACAGGAGAAACCGGACGCCGCATTGTCAAAGAGTTGGTGGGCCGCGACATCCCGGTACGGGCGCTGGTGCGCAGCCATGAGCTGGCCGCTCGGGTTTTGCCCCGCGAAGCGGAAGTGGTGGTGGGGGATGTGCTGGATCCGGCCACGCTGGAGACAGGCATGGAAGGATGCACGGTGGTGCTCTGTGCCACCGGGGCCAGGCCCAGTTGGGATCCCTTTCAGCCCTACCGAGTCGACTATGAAGGCACCAAGAACCTGGTCGATGTGGCCAAAGCCAAAGGGATCCAACACTTTGTTTTAATCTCTTCCCTGTGTGTTTCCCAGCTGTTCCATCCCCTCAACTTGTTTTGGCTGATCCTAGTGTGGAAAAAACGCGCAGAAGAATACCTGCAAAAAAGCGGCCTCACCTACACCATCGTTCGACCGGGGGGCCTGAAAAATCAGGATAATAACGACGGTATTGTCCTGTCCAAGGCGGATACCCTCTTTGACGGCAGCATCCCCCGCACGAAAGTAGCCCAAGTGGCCGTCGAAAGTTTATTCCAGCCCGCCGCCCAAAATCGCATCCTTGAGATCATCGCCAAGCCGGGTGTGCCCAACCAAGAATGGAGCACTCTCTTTGCTATGGCAAGGTAGGTACCGAGCTGCATGCATGCTGCATACATTATGACTATGAGCGAGTATGAACGCGGCTCCCAGTTCCTCAGCAGGCTCGAACTTGGTGGGCGCATGGCACTCCTGGAAAGTCGATCCTGCATTGGTCGATAGTCTGCCGCAAAATGTCGGTGCCAAGCTAAACTTCTCGTTTTGCCCTTAACTTCCCTCTGTCTGGGAACCAGAAGACTTGGCCAACTGCTGCAAACGATTTAAGATCTGCGCCTCAGCGTTGGCATCGTGGAGTCGCAGCGTCAGGCGGGGCACCCGCAACGAAGCCGTAATCCGGCCTGAGGGCAGATCCAGCCACACCAGTTGCCCTTGAAAACAGCGACAAGCGGCTCCCCATTCCTGGGCCAGAGCCTCTACCTCCGACCAGACAAGGCAACGTGGCAGCAGCAGGTCGGTGGCCCACCCAGCCCCACACTCCCGCCGCCTGAGGACACGCACCTGCATGGATCCCTACATCCGCAAGGACTCCGTCCCGCTGACGCGAGCGGCGTAGAACTCGCACCAGGGATCCCCCTTCTCTCTGGCCTTGGTCTCCTGGCCGTGGAAGAGCCCACCCCGCTGGAAGAGGCGGTTGTAGAAGACTTGATCCAAAACCGGCTTCTGCTGGATGTTGCCGTTGTAGACCAGATTCATTATCGCCGGCACCGCCCCTTGAGCAAAATAGCAGGCGGGATCCTCTGCCCGTGGGTAGGAAGCCAAAAAGTAGTTGGCTTCGTAGTTGCCATCAATGGCCACCCGGCAAGACTCGCCGCTCACCACCTCCAAAGCCTGCCAGCGACCCCACCCCAGACTGCTGGCCACCGCATAGCCGCCGTGGATCCAGTCCGTGTCCTTCTCCAGCATCGGCCCCACCAGGGTTTCCCACTCCACCGATTCCATGATGTTGCCGAAGGTGTAGAAGACACAAACATGCCCCGACTCGCGGATGAGAGCTTCCCCCACCCCCATCAGCTCAGCCCGCACCGCCTTCAGCTCCTGTAAAAAGCGATATTGAATGCGGTTGCAGTAGTTGGCAGGCATGCGCGTTAGCAACACGTTAAACGCGCGAATTTGCCCCCGCTCATCTCCGGCCAAAGGCAAGCCCCACAGAGCTTCGTTGACCGCGTCATAGTCCACTGCCGTTACGGGCTGCGGGAACTGGGTTGGCTGCTCAATAAGCTTGCCCATGCCTGGACTGGGAGTCAGCGACTGAGGCTTTGGCAGCCGAGTGGCCTGGATCACGCAGTGATCCTTGCGCGTAACGGCCATACACTCCGTTTCTTCTGCCCCGTAGCTTCCCAGCTCGCCAAACGTGGCATCCAGAGCTGCCGCCACATAGCCCACCGCCAAGTGGTCAATGGGACGTGTGCGGTTGACCTGATCCCCGTACTTGCTCAGCCAACCTTCTGCATAGTGAGAATGGGTAAGCTGCACTTCCCCGCCTGAAGGTGTCACCTCAAACGCCAGCCGCCCAAATCCTAAAAAACTGAAGATCTGAGCTGCCACTGCCAGGCGCTCTTGGGTCTCCTGAATGCCAAGAGCCTTGAAAGCCCCGTACAGAAGACTGTAAAAGATCTCCTGGGCTGCGGTGCGCAGGATCCCTACTCCATCGATCCAGTCGGGATCTTCAATAGTCTGCTGCAGGAAGAGGTTGTAGTGATGGCAGTGGAAGATAACCGGCTCTCCAAACAGGGAGATGAGCTTACGGTCGCGGTCGAGATGTAGATGCTCAAGCATAGGCAAGTGAACTCAGATAAACAATAGGGGATCCCACAAGCGCAGCAACTGCCCTCAGACAAACCTCGCCAGCTATTCTCGACTACTCAGACCGGCATGACAATAGGCAGCCGCTCTCGGCCCAAAAGATCTGCTACCGCTTTGTAAAGAATGCGCAGCTCCTGTCGGGTCAGGGTGCCCTTTTCGAGACGGTTGCGGTCTAGGCCCGTTTTCAAAGACAGGCGCAGGGCCACAAAGTTAGGATCCGGGGCGTAGCGCTTGGCGTAGCTCATCAAAGCCTGAGCAGTGGATGCAGTGGTGTCTGAACAGGGGGCAACAATGGTTTTCCATCAATTAGGATGGCTTTGATACGCTCTGAAATCGCCTTAAGGTCGGTGGTGGAGCGGGTAAGAAACAAGACAAAGTAGGGGCTTCTGGGAAACGCTTTGATGACAACCCGCAACGCCGAAGTACCTGCCAAAAGGTAGTCCCCCTCTTGGTCAGCGCTTGCCGACTGGCAGAGGCGATTGTTGGCTTGTATCAAGTCAGCCGCGTAGTTGCCCAACTGTTCCAGAGAGATTTCCTCCTGCACATCGTTGGTGTACGCAACCCTAGCCACTGCAACGCCATCGGTTACTCGCCCCACCAAAGCTGCGATCAAGCCCGGAAGACCGGCAATGTGCTGCTCAACCACACTGATAAGGGTACGTATGGTCACCAGTTTGCCTCCAGATAGAGATTGAGATTGCAAGAGATTGCCCGTCCCCCAAACTCAGCCTTCAAGAGACGAGCCTGCGGTCGCAGTCGAGATGAAAGGGTTTAAGCGCGAGCAAATAAACTTAAAGTAAACCTAAAAAAGCCTTCCAGGTGTAGCAACTACCCCTGGACAAAGCTTGCTAGCTATTTTGAACTACTCAGGCCGGCATGGCAATAGGCAGACGCTCTCGGCCCAAAAGATCTGCTACCGCTTTGTAAAGAATGCGCAGCTCCTGTCGGGTCAGGGTGCCCTTTTCGAGACGGTTGCGGTCTAGGCCCGTTTTCAAAGACAGGCGCAGGGCCACAAAGTTAGGATCCGGAGCGTAGCGCTTGGCATAGTCCATCAAAGCCTGAGCCACAGACATAGTGCTGTCCTGCACAGGGGGCAGCAGCGGTTTTCCGTCGATCAAGATGGCCTTAATCCGGTCTGAAATCGCTTTCAGGTCGGTGATGGAACGGGTCAGGAATAACACAAAGTAGGGGCTTTTGGGAAACGCTTTGATGACAACCCGCAACGCCGAAGTGCCGGCCAAAAGGTAGTCCGCCTCTTGGTCAGAGCTGACAAGCTGGCATAGACGACTGTTGGCCTGGACTAGGTCGCTGGCATAGGTGCCCAAAAGTTCTAGGGCCTGCTCCTCTTGGGAATCGCTGACGTAGGTTACTTTGGCTACTGTGGTACCATCAGTGGCCCGCCCTATCAAAACAGCAACCACGCCCGGAAGGCCGGCGATGTGCTGTTCAATCACGCTGCTGAGGGTTCGGATAGCCATGATCTGACTCCTTCCTGCGGCTACATGGGATAGCTTAAATGCACGTACTATCCCATGTACTTATTCTACCAAAATGGATCAGATGCTTCCAGACAAATCTCCCGGCCGGCTTAGCTCCAGGGATCCCAGTGCTCATGAAATTGGCCTTCCAAGATGGCCTGGCGCATCTTTTGGGTGTAGCGCATCAGCTCCGTGATGTTGTGGATAGAAAGCAGGGTATAGCCCAGGATCTCCTGGGCGCGGATGAGGTGGCACAAGTAGGCTCGGCTAAAGTGGCGGCAGGTGTAGCAGGGGCAATCGGGATCGATGGGATCCAGGCTGCGGCGGTGTTCCGCATTTTTGATGTTCCAGCGTTTGCCCCGGCTGATCACCGTGCCATGGCGGGCATAGCGGGTGGGGATCACGCAGTCAAACAAATCCACTCCGGCGGCCACAGCAGCCCGCATCTCTGCATAGGTGCCCACCCCCATGAGATAACGGGGGCGATCTGCCGGCAGTAGAGGGGCTGTTTGCCGCACAACGGCGTGCATAAACTCGACCGGCTCCCCCACACTCACCCCGCCAATGGCATAGCCCGGCAGATCCAACCGACAGACCTCTTCCACCGCCCGCCGGCGCAGCTCAGGGTAAACTCCCCCCTGCACAATGCCAAACAAAGCCTGATCTGAGCGGCGATGGGCTTTCACGCACCGTTTCAGCCACTGGGTGGTTCGCCGCACCGCTGCTTCCACTTCCTCAGGGCTGGCAGGGTAGGGCGGGCACTCGTCGAAGGCCATGATCACATCGGCACCCAAGGCATTTTGAATCTGGATGGATAGCTCTGGGGTGAAGTGAATGATGCGGCCATCGAGAGGAGAGCGGAACGTCACTCCCTCCTCGTTGATTTGGCGAATGGCGCTGAGGCTGAAGACCTGGAAGCCCCCTGAGTCGGTAAGGATGGGGCCCGACCAGCCCATAAAGCGGTGCAGCCCCCCTGCCGCTTGAATGATGTCCTCGCCGGGCTGTAGGTGCAGGTGATAGGTGTTGCTGAGAATAATATGGGCGCCCGTTTCCTTGAGCTGGGCGGGGGTGAGGGTTTTCACGTTGGCCAAAGTTCCCACCGGCATAAAGCAAGGGGTTGGGATCCCACCGTGGGGGGTGACGAAGTATCCTGCCCGCGCTTGAGTGTGGGGGCAAGTGCCCTCACAAGTAAAGGTAAAGTCGGCCAAGGTCAGCGTTATCGGCTTTAATCTTGTGCGCAGCAGAGCTTAGCACAGATAGAGCCGCCGGCAAGGGATCCCTTTTGCCAGCCTTGACAGGGATCCCCTGCTTTGGGCAGACTTGTAGATCACCGCGGAACTGGCGGAATGGTAGACGCGCTAGATTCAGGTTCTAGTGGCAGCAATGCCATCGGGGTTCAAGTCCCCGGTTCCGCACTCCCCCAAAATGGGTTTCAGGGGATACTGCCAGGTTGTCCGGCTTCACCTCCACTTCTAGAGGGCCAGCTCCTTTTCGATTTGGCCAAGCTTGATGCGGGCAAGGGCCAAGTTGCCTTTCTCTCGATCCAGAACCAGATAGAAAAACAAACCAGAGATGTGCTGGACTAGATGCATTAGGTGGTACTGAGTCTCCAGCAGGATAAGAACCTCCTCGATTTTGTCAGTAAGCTTAAGAGACTCAGCAACTCGCATTTTGGCGCGAATTACTTCTGTATTTCCGGCAACTGCCAGTTCCAAGTTCGCTTCTGGGAAGGCGGGACTGTTGGTGCCTTTGTACCCCAAGCACATCCCTGTTTTCCAGTCCCCCAGCGCCACACCCGATGCCCCATCAATACTGAGGGCTTTGACCAAGCTATCTTGAAGCTTCTGCATAGTGAACACTACTCTCCTTGTGGGCAGCCCGTCACTTTATGGTAAGTCTTTTGCCAAAAACTTTCAACTGAGAGCCTACTTTATTGAGACTACTTGCAACATACAAAGTAAAAGTTAAGTATAAATGAACCTATCTTAGGTAGGCCCGGCGGTAGGCCCACCAAGCAGGGGCTCGTGGTCCCATTTGCTTTCTTTGACATCAGTGTAAACACTGAGACCTGGGCCAAGCTGGCCTTTCCTACACTTGGCTGTGGCAACTCTGGGCCAGTTACAGCTCCAACCCTCCCCTCATCTCGGCTCGCCTGCAGAAGCCAGAGTAGCTGACACCAGCATGGCGAAAATGTAGCAAACTAATCCAACAGGAAGCAAGCTTGGGGATCGGATCCCTGTAGCTTCCGGTGGAGAGGCTTGGAAGTTATGCTGGGGTTACCTCTTTTACCTTGAGACTATCGACCTCCGAGATCGGGGGATCGGAACCCTTCCTCTCCGCTTAGTTTGACCTATGCCTAAGGCCCCCCTCCCTCCCAACGAAGAGCAGCGGCTGGCTGCCCTGCGGCAGTATCAGATTTTGGACACCGCTCCTGAGAACAGCTTTGACGAACTCGTGCGGCTGGCTGCCCACATCTGCGGCACGCCCATTGCTCTGGTCAGCCTTATCGACGAACACCGCCAGTGGTTTAAAGCCAAATTCGGCGTCGATGTGCAGGAGACCCCACGGGATGTGGCCTTCTGCGCCCACGCCATCTTGTCGCCTAAAGAGCCGCTGGTGGTGCCCGATGCCACTCAGGATCCCCGCTTTGCCGATAACCCGTTTGTCGCTCAAGAGCCCCACATTCGCTTTTACGCTGGCATTCCCTTGGTAACTCCAGAAGGGCAGGCCCTGGGCACGCTTTGCGTTGTCGATTATCAGCCTCGGCACCTGACCCCAGAACAACTGGAGCAATTACAAGCCCTGGCCCATCAGGTGGTGGCCCAACTGGAGCTGCGCCGTACTTTGAGGGAACTGGCTCAGACGCCTCTGCTGCCTAAGTCGGGGGATACTAAACCTGCCCGCAAAAACCGCTTTCTCCTCAAAGTTACCGCCGGTTTTGGCCTGGCTGCCTTGCTTTTGGGCGGGATCACCTACTCAGCTCAGCGGAATGCCTCTCAACTGCCGCAGCTTACAGAACGAGTGGCCCACACTCTGAAAGCAATCCAAAGCTTGGAGGGATTGCTGGCGGAAACCCGCGCCGCCGAAGCCGGTCAATATGGTTATCTTCTGACCAATAATCCTCGCTATCTCAGTGAGTACCAAGCCAGCCTTGAAGCCACCTCCACCCATCTGCGCTTGTTGAAAGAGCTCACTGCTGACAACCCCCTGCAGCAAGAGCGCCTGAAGCGCCTAGAGCTGCTGCTGGAGCTGCTGCTGGAGCAACTGAGGGAGCAAGAGGGGCTACCTGCCGTTCAGGAAGCTCTAGAAAGCAGCGAAGGGCCAAGGTTAATGGAGCAAATTGTCGAGTTGATTCGGGTGCTGCAGCAGGAGGAAAATCGCCTTCTGCAGCAACGCAGCCAGGAATTTCAGTTTGCCTGGGTTAGAACCAATCTCATTGCTTTTGGCGGGCTCATTTTTACTTACCTGGTTTTGGCCTCGGTTTACTTCCTCATCCGCCGGGAGACTGCCGAGCGAGAAGAGGCAGAACGATCCCTCAAGCAAGAGCGAGATTTTACCAACGCGGTTATCGATACGGCAGGGGCGCTGGTGGTGGTTCTGGATCCTGAGGGACACATTTTGCGCTTCAACCGCGCTGCCGAGCAGCTTTCTGGCTACTCGCTGGCAGAGGTCAAGGGCCGGCTGCTATGGGACTTAGGTTTGATCCCACCGGAAGATGTGCCTGGTGTGAAGCAAGCTTTTGAACAGCTCAAGGGCAATCATTCCCTCTTTTTGAATCGCCATGAGAATTTTTGGCGCACCAAGCAAGGGGCACTGCGGCTTATTTCTTGGTCTAACACCGCCCTAATCAACGCTGCCGGCGAGGTGGAGTTTGTCATGGGCACCGGCATCGACATCACCGACCGTAGGCTGGCGGAGCTAGCCCTAAAAGAAAGTGAAGAGCGCTACCGGGATCTCTTTGAAAATGCCACTGACCTCATCCAAAGCGTGGATGCTGAAGGGCACTTTTTATATGTCAACCGCGCTTGGAAAGAGACCTTGGGCTACGACGAAGCTCAGGTCTATCAGATGACCCTCTTCGACATTCTCCATCCCGACTGCCTGGAGCACTGCCAGGCTCTTTTCCAGAAGCTTCTAGCAGGGGAGAAACTGGAGAGGGTAGAGACAGCTTTCCTCACGGCCACTGGTGAAACTGTTTGGTTGGAGGGCAATGTCAACTGCCGCTTTGAAGATGGGGTAATGGTGGCTACGCGGGGCATCTTCCGCAACATTACCGAGCAGAAGAAAGCGGCAGAGGAATTGGAGCGGCAAAACCGCCGGGCTCAGTTGCTAGCCAATCTCAGCTTGAAGATCCGCGAATCTTTGGATATCGCCGAGATCCTAGAGACGGCGGTAACAGAAATCCAAGCCCTGCTCAAAGCCGACCGGGTTTTGGTCTATCGCTTCCAGCCGGATGGTTCTGGGATCATCTCCAACGAGAAAACTCAGCCGGGGATCCCCTCCTTGCTGGGAGAGGTGATCGAGGATCCCTGTTTTCAGGAAAAGTACGCCCAGCTCTACAGCCAGGGCCGCGTTCGCGTTGTTAGCGATGTGGAAAGTGAAGGACTGGAGCCTTGTTACCTAGAGCTGCTGCAAAAAATGCAGGTCAGGGCCAACTTGGTGGTGCCGCTGTTTTTGGAGCAGCAGTTGTGGGGGTTGTTGCTGGCCCACCAGTGCTCCGGGCCCCGTCAGTGGCAACCCTTTGAGATGGAGCTGCTGTCGCAGTTGGCCAACCAAATTGGCATTGCCCTCACCCAGGCAGCCCTTTTGGAGCGGGAGAGAAAGCGCAGCCTCGAGCTAGAACAAGCCCGCAAAGCGGCAGAGCAAGCTGCCCAGGCCAAGAGCAGCTTCTTGGCCACCATGAGCCACGAGATCCGCACCCCCATGAACGCGGTGTTGGGGATGACGGGCCTGCTGCTGGAGACCCCCCTCAATGCAGAACAGCGGGACTTTGTAGAGACCATCCGCGTCAGCGGCGATGCGCTGCTCACCCTCATCAACGACATCCTGGACTTCTCCAAATTGGAGGCCGGGGAAATGGAGCTGGAGATCCTGGATTTCGATCTCCGCTCGTGTCTGGAAGAGGTGGCGGATCTGTTTGCCCCCACTGCCCACGCCAAGGGATTGGAGCTGGCGGTGCTCATGCCACCGGAAGTGCCGCGCTACCTGCGGGGAGATGCCTCGCGACTACGGCAAATCCTCAACAATTTGGTAAGCAACGCCATTAAGTTCACCCACCAGGGGGAGGTGGTGATCCAAGCGGAGGTGCTGCAAGAAACCGCTACCCATGTCCACCTCAGGCTCTCGGTGAGAGATACCGGGATCGGGATCCCGGCGGCGGCGCAGAGCAAGCTATTTCAACCGTTTAGCCAGGTGGATGCCTCTACCACCCGCAAATACGGGGGCACGGGACTGGGCTTGGCCATCTGCAAACAACTGACAGAACTGATGGGGGGCAAGATCTTCCTAGAGAGCGAGGAGGGCCGCGGCAGCACCTTCAGCGTCGAGCTGACTCTGGAGCGACAGCCTTATGTGCATCAGCTTTCCCAGCCTGCTGTTCGCATCCCGGTGGATCTGCAGGGCAAGCGACTGTTGGTGGTGGACGACAATGCCACCAATCGCAAGATCCTGCGCTGCCAGGCCACGGCTTGGGGAATGGTGGTGGAAGAGGCCGAAAATGCCTATCAGGCTATGGACAAACTGCGCCAAGCCGTTCGGGAAGGCAGACCCTTCCCCCTGGCCGTTTTGGATATGCAGATGCCGGAGGTGGATGGGGAGACCTTGGGCCGTTGGATCAAAGCCGATCCGGAACTGTCCCAGACGCAACTGGTGATGATGACTTCACTGGGACTGGGGGAGCACTCCCGCCGCGCCGCCGAGATTGGCTTTGCCGCCTACTTGGTTAAGCCGGTAAAACAAAGCCGCCTGCAGGAAGCGCTGGTCATGGCCCTGGGGAAATCTTCTGGCCTCTCCACCTCTCTTTTGGGCATTGGCCCCCCTCTCTCTCAGACGACGCCTATGGCCGACCGACCCCAGCAGTCCCTGCGCATTTTGCTGGCAGAGGATAACCCCGTCAACCAAAAGGTGGCTTTGCGCCAGCTCGAGAGTTTGGGCTACAAGGCCGATGTGGTGGCCAACGGTCAGGAGGTGTTGGATCTCCTGCAGAAGGTCAGCTACGACCTCATTCTTATGGATTGTCAGATGCCGGTGATGGATGGCTACGAGGCCACCCGCCGCCTACGCCAACAGGAACGGAGATCCGGCCACCGCACAGTGGTGATTGCCATCACGGCCAACGCCATGCAGGAGGATAGGGAGCGCTGCCTGCAGGCAGGTATGGACGACTATCTCAGCAAGCCGGTGCTGAAGGAAGATTTGCAAAGGTTGCTCAACCACTGGAGCCAGGTGATTGCCCAGTCTGCAGCAGGATCCTCCAATGGATCCGCTTCTAAAGCAGCTTCTCCAAGCTCCCCCGGTAGGGACAGGGATCCCTCTTCTCCCACCTTGCCCTATCCCATCGACTCTGCCTACCTGGATCAGGTTTCCGGCGGGGATCGCGGGTTTCAGCGGGAGCTGCTGCAGGTGTTCATCCAAGATTGTGAAGACCAGCTGCCGCAATTGCGCCAAGCTATTGCCGGTTGCAATGCAGAAGGAATGCGGCGGATCGCCCATCGCCTCAAAGGAGCCAGCTCCAACGTGGGAGCTAATGCTTTTTGCCAAGTGGTCCGCGAGCTGGAACACTTAGGAGTGGCGCTGGCCCAGCAGGGATCCCAAGGTGGTCATGACCTAGAATGGGCACGGGCTCTGCAGGCCCCAGAAGACCTAGAACGCATCTTGGCTGATATCCGCCAGTACTTGCAGGATTTGGAAGAGTAGATTCCTAGGGATCCCAAGCCTTCTGCGCTGCTAGCTTTCACTCCCCGCCCCTCTCCCAGTGGAAGAGGAGAGTCAGCGGCAGAAGCAAGGCAGTGGAAGCTGGACTTAACAGCCTGCATTTCGCTTCCACTTCCATTTGGATTCATTCAGACCTAAATCCAGAATCGAGGGCAATGCGAAAGCCTGGCTGCTTTGCAGAGGGTGGAAACTACAGCCAGGCAAGCAAGGATCTACAGCAGTGTCCTAGGCCCACCGGGATTACATCAGGCCGATTTGAGAGAGGATCCCTTGGCCGGTCAGCAACTCGGTCGCAACGCCGATCACAAAGCCCAACATTGCCAAACGGCCATTCCATTTTTCGGCGAAGGTGGTAAAGCCAAACTTAGCTTCTTGGTTTTCCATGGTTCTAGCTCCATCAACAGGTGACATCTTTAATGTGGCTCAGATATTAAAAAGTGTCAAGTTTTATGTCGAGAGCTAACAAGGGATCCCTAGCTGCTTTTCACGGTTGTCCAGAGGGCGTCGATGAGGCGCAGCTCTTCCCCTGACAGCACTTTAAGGTAGGTGAGTTTGGCAAGGGCCTCTTCGTCAGGGTAGATGGCCGGGTTTTGCCGATCTTCTGGGTTGATCATGGGCAGAGCTGCAGCGTTGGGGGTGGCGAAGCGGTTGTGGTTGCTCAGTTGAGCGCCGACTTCAGCATCCAGGATGAAATTGATGAAGCGATTGGCCAGCTCGGGGTTGGGGGCCTGGGCGGGAATGGCCATTACATCCAGCCAAATGTGGGCACCCTCGCGGGGGACAAAATAGCCGATGTTGGGGTTTTCTTCGGCAGCTTGCAGGGCATCGCCGCTGTAGACGATGGCTACATTGGCCGTTCCAGAAACCAGTTGGTTTTTGCCCCCCACGCCCCCAATTAGGCCGGCACTGCGGCGCTTGGTGTCGATCAAAAGCTGCTGGATCTGCTGCAGTTCGGAGCGAACGGTGGTGTTCATATCGAAGCCCAGGTAAACGGCAGCAGCGCCGATCATGGAGCGCATCTCGTCGATCATCACAAAGGGGCCATACTGCTGCTGCGGGTCGAAAATCAATCCCCAAGAGCGTTCAAAGTTTTCGGGCAGGCGGTCTTTGCGGTAGCCAATGCCGGTGGTGCCCCACTGATAGGCGGCGGTGTAGGTGTTTTCTGGATCAAAGGGCAGGCCGACAAATTTTTCGCCCAGGTTGCTTAGGTTGGGGATCAATTCTTTGTTGAGAGGCTGCAGCAGTCCCAGCTCCAACATGTTGGGCACAATGTAGTCGGTGGGAACAACAATGTCGTACTGGCTGGTGCCTCCCCCCCGCAGTTTGGCCACCATGTCTTCGTTGGATTCGTACACGCTGACCAGCACGCGGCTATTGGTGGCTTTTTCAAAGGCGGTGAGGATGTCGGGATCGATGTATTCTGACCAGATGTAGAGGTTGAGAGTCTGCCTCTGGGCAGAGGTAACATGGGGCCAAAACAAAACCAGGACAAGCACACAGCAGAGTAGGGTTGTAGCCGAGGCAATCCACTTTTTCATGAGATTTCTCCGACTGTGAAAAGTTGAAAACATCGTATCTGCTTTCATCCCCCAGCCGGCTACACCCGCAGCTAGGGGGCACGCCTTGGGCAATCGCCAAGCCCCGCAAACTCCGGTTGAGGCTCGGGTACTCACCCTTGTTTCCAAGACAACACCCAAACGGTATCAACGCCTCCGCGAGCGATCCGCCAAAAGCCGCAAAGGCCGATTCTTTCGTCGGATCCCTCGATGCCTTGCGCCACAAGGCTTTCCAGCCCCAAAACCCCCTCGCCGCAGCTCTTTTTGCCGACTTTTTTCCGGATCCCTCGCAAATGGGTCTTGCATTCCTTGCCCTGCTTGGGTTTAATAGGGGTGGAGTTCCCCCTTCGGGGGGATCCCTAGAAATTGGAAACACTGTAGAGTAGTCTAACCTCCCCCTCAAGCACCCAGGAAGTTCCCCCTTCGGGGGGATCCCTAGAAATTGGAAACGAGTGTATACCGAGCCTATTAACAAAGAAGTAGAGCAGGTATAGTTCCCCCTTCGGGGGGATCCCTAGAAATTGGAAACACTTCCTTTGGAACGGGGTATACAGCTTCTGGTTTAGTAACGTTCCCCCTTCGGGGGGATCCCTAGAAATTGGAAACTCGGGGGAAGTATAGTTACAACCTATGTCTACGACCCGGACGTTCCCCCTTCGGGGGGATCCCTAGAAATTGGAAACCAAAGTCGTGGTCTTCTGGGTCTATGCACCTCTTCAAGTTCCCCCTTCGGGGGGATCCCTAGAAATTGGAAACTTCTGTGTTAGCTCCGCCTTCCTGCGAAGGAACGGAGAGTTCCCCCTTCGGGGGGATCCCTAGAAATTGGAAACGGTCTTACAGAGCTGCAGCGGACCAGGTAAAGGTCCTGATTAACGTTCCCCCTTCGGGGGGATCCCTAGAAATTGGAAACTCCCACCCCCAAGGGCCAAGGTGTGTCCATTCAGCAGTTACGCGTTCCCCCTTCGGGGGGATCCCTAGAAATTGGAAACAAACACACCCAGGTATGAACCTGGGTGTTCTTTCTCCTAAAGTTCCCCCTTCGGGGGGATCCCTAGAAATTGGAAACTTGGAGGTTGATTATGATTCGAGTTTACTCTGTCATGTTCCCCCTTCGGGGGGATCCCTAGAAATTGGAAACATCCCAAGCTGGGCCATCCGTCGTCAGTGACATCTTCCATCTTGTTCCCCCTTCGGGGGGATCCCTAGAAATTGGAAACGTTAGCCAAGCAGTGGTTACCATCTGGTAGCCAACCATACGGGTTCCCCCTTCGGGGGGATCCCTAGAAATTGGAAACGCCGAAGAAGATAGTCATAACTTCCTCCGATTTAGTTGGAGTTCCCCCTTCGGGGGGATCCCTAGAAATTGGAAACTAGCACAAGGTTGACTCCAGATCAGATTCAGCAACTAAGTTCCCCCTTCGGGGGGATCCCTAGAAATTGGAAACGGTTCCAGTAGAAGGTTTTGTTCCCGATCTGTTTGATGTTCCCCCTTCGGGGGGATCCCTAGAAATTGGAAACTCCTGGCGTTGCTGCTCTAGAATGTTAGCAGCCTCATGTTCCCCCTTCGGGGGGATCCCTAGAAATTGGAAACTGGAGAACGAGGGAGAAAGGAGCAGGTTCGTATTGGACAGTTCCCCCTTCGGGGGGATCCCTAGAAATTGGAAACAACACGCTTGGCCTTACGCGGCTTCAGGATCCCCGCGTGTTCCCCCTTCGGGGGGATCCCTAGAAATTGGAAACATGATCATAGTATCCTCCTAACTTTGGCAGGGAAAGACTGGTTCCCCCTTCGGGGGGATCCCTAGAAATTGGAAACAACAACTACTTTACCGGGAACCCCGTAGAAAACGACAGTAGACAGTTCCCCCTTCGGGGGGATCCCTAGAAATTGGAAACTTCTTTACTTAATTCTTCGTACATAGACCTCACCATACAAATCCTAAAGAAGTTCCCCCTTCGGGGGGATCCCTAGAAATTGGAAACCCGCGAATTAAAGTATGCGGTCTGTGAGCGATTCTGTGATGTTCCCCCTTCGGGGGGATCCCTAGAAATTGGAAACAAGAATGCACTCCGCCCGTTCTAGAACGGCAACTACGTGTTCCCCCTTCGGGGGGATCCCTAGAAATTGGAAACGCAACAAGGTAACGACCATCGGTTCCGGAAAATTTGAAGTTCCCCCTTCGGGGGGATCCCTAGAAATTGGAAACACCAGTTGAGATTAGACAACATCCAATCAACTTCCTGTTCCCCCTTCGGGGGGATCCCTAGAAATTGGAAACGATACTCGAAGGCCAATTTCGTAGAGTACACGCCGAAGTTCCCCCTTCGGGGGGATCCCTAGAAATTGGAAACGACGCGCCAACAGGACTAGACTCGATACAATGTAGTGTTCCCCCTTCGGGGGGATCCCTAGAAATTGGAAACTTTTCGCCTTGGCTCGAATCACCCCTTCGATTTGCTGTTCCCCCTTCGGGGGGATCCCTAGAAATTGGAAACTCTGGGTCCAAAATGTTTACTAAGATTCGAACTGGGGCGTTCCCCCTTCGGGGGGATCCCTAGAAATTGGAAACGAAGGTTCCGGCTGTGAGGAGACGACCTTGATCATCCGTTCCCCCTTCGGGGGGATCCCTAGAAATTGGAAACGATTAGAGTCCGAGGGCTTCTCGCACTGCATTCAGCGTTCCCCCTTCGGGGGGATCCCTAGAAATTGGAAACATTAAAGATGAACACTACCTCATGTTCTTCGAACTGTTCCCCCTTCGGGGGGATCCCTAGAAATTGGAAACTTGAGTCAGGAAATGAATCTACAAGCATCCATCCTATTAACGTTCCCCCTTCGGGGGGATCCCTAGAAATTGGAAACTAGGTATTGACCAAGATTTAAGAATCCAAATCTGTGGTTCCCCCTTCGGGGGGATCCCTAGAAATTGGAAACAACTATCTGTTGAGCCGATCAGGTGGTAGCTCGCACGTTCCCCCTTCGGGGGGATCCCTAGAAATTGGAAACAATAGGGGTAAGAATTTGCGTACAGCCGATGCTACGGTTCCCCCTTCGGGGGGATCCCTAGAAATTGGAAACTGACTGATCAACCTCACACCGGCCGACGCAAACAGAGCGGTTCCCCCTTCGGGGGGATCCCTAGAAATTGGAAACTAGCCAGTGATTTTATCTATGATAATAGGCTAAGGGTTCCCCCTTCGGGGGGATCCCTAGAAATTGGAAACATTTTAGTGAAGTAGGTGTTATAGGCGTTGTAGAGGGAGTTCCCCCTTCGGGGGGATCCCTAGAAATTGGAAACTTGCCGTTAGGCGTTGTCCATGATGATGGGGGCAGTTCCCCCTTCGGGGGGATCCCTAGAAATTGGAAACAACATGACCGTCACGCCATCATTACTCAAGAGGATATGTTCCCCCTTCGGGGGGATCCCTAGAAATTGGAAACTTATAGATCGATTTGCTGAACGTGTTGCTTATCTAGGTGTTCCCCCTTCGGGGGGATCCCTAGAAATTGGAAACGATCTCTATAAAACGATATACAGAAGTTTCTATTGATTAGGTTCCCCCTTCGGGGGGATCCCTAGAAATTGGAAACGCGAAATCTAAAACCTAGTCCTCCCTCCCCCAACACAGTTCCCCCTTCGGGGGGATCCCTAGAAATTGGAAACCGAGGGCTTCAGCCACGGACATGCGAATTGACTTCGCGTTGACCGTTCCCCCTTCGGGGGGATCCCTAGAAATTGGAAACTGTAGGTAGTACTCCCTTAGGCACACTCTTGGGTTACTCAAGTTCCCCCTTCGGGGGGATCCCTAGAAATTGGAAACAGCAAGCTGAACATCATTTAGGGACTTGACATACTCAGTTCCCCCTTCGGGGGGATCCCTAGAAATTGGAAACATTTTGTCGGCAATGCTCCGACGTGTCCGTCGGAGCATACATGTTCCCCCTTCGGGGGGATCCCTAGAAATTGGAAACAAAATCACTTCGCCCGGCTTCAGCCCTTTGCCGGGGAAGATGTTCCCCCTTCGGGGGGATCCCTAGAAATTGGAAACTTATCTAACGAAATCGTTCACTCCCTTAAACTCCGTAAGGTTCCCCCTTCGGGGGGATCCCTAGAAATTGGAAACGTGGCAAAGAAGTATAATTCGTCAGAGCTCTTTGGATGTTCCCCCTTCGGGGGGATCCCTAGAAATTGGAAACGAAGGAACGGAGTGTAGGTGTATTCGATCACCTCGCCAGTTCCCCCTTCGGGGGGATCCCTAGAAATTGGAAACACCTGCTCTACGTTTGTCTAGTTCTACAATAAATCTAGGTAATTGTTCCCCCTTCGGGGGGATCCCTAGAAATTGGAAACGTAAGGTGTACGGTTTAGACCTAGCCAAGTTTTGACGTTCCCCCTTCGGGGGGATCCCTAGAAATTGGAAACAGCGCATTCTAGCCAATCCTGTCCTTTTGCAAAGGTGCTGGTTCCCCCTTCGGGGGGATCCCTAGAAATTGGAAACTTTCCCTGCCTACAGGAGGCTAGCTATGGTCATCAAGTTCCCCCTTCGGGGGGATCCCTAGAAATTGGAAACAGTCTGGGAGTTTCCGAAGAACGCACTCATTTAGATAAGGTTCCCCCTTCGGGGGGATCCCTAGAAATTGGAAACCTAAAGCGCAAGCAACAGCCCAACTTGGGCTGGGGTGTTCCCCCTTCGGGGGGATCCCTAGAAATTGGAAACGAGTAGCCATTTTATTCAGTTGTGTCATGCTAAGATGTTCCCCCTTCGGGGGGATCCCTAGAAATTGGAAACAATTCCGCCACCGATCCTGGCTATACTGAGGACACGCTCACCCAAAGTAGGGGTGAGCTTTCACTCGGCAGCGATTCACATGAGTTTTTGGAAGGGCCTGTTCGGGTCAGCAGGAGCTGCTACAACCAAAGAGCCGGCGCAAACAGCTAGGGCCGACCGTCGCCAGGAAACGGTGGTGGTACGAGGGGAGACAATCCTCTTCAGCTTGGATCCCAACTTGGATCTGTACGAGCTAGAGGAGCTCTGCGATGCGGTGGGGTGGTCGCGTCGCCCCATTCACAAGGTGAGAAAAGCCCTGCAGCACAGCTTTTTGGTGGTGTCGATGTGGCAGCAGCGGGGCAGCTACCGTCGCCTCATCGGCTTTGCCCGGGCAACGTCCGACCACGCTTTCAATGCCACCATTTGGGATGTGGTGGTTCATCCCGATTTCCAGGGTAGGGGTCTGGGCAAGCGGCTGATGGAAAAGGTGATCCACGAGCTGCGCGCCCGAGACATCAGCAACATCACCCTTTTTGCCGATCAGGGAGTGGTCAGCTTTTACGAACGGCTGGGCTTCACCGCCGACCCTGAGGGGATCAAAGGCATGTTCTGGTATCCCCGCTAGCGTATGGCCCCTGTGGTGATTTTGCCCGGTTATCTGGCGGGTGCGTCGGAGTATGAGCCCCTGCGCCAAGAGCTGGAAGCCCGCGGCTATGCGGCACGGGTGGTGCCGTTGCAGGTGCGCAGTTGGTTTCCCACGCTGGGGGGAAGGCCTGTCACTCCCATCCTGTGGGCCCTTCGAGAGACCATCCAAAAGACCTGCGCTGAGTTTGGGGTTGACCGAGTTAACCTGGTGGCCCACTCCGCCGGCGGCTGGATTGCCCGCATCTACCTGGGATCCGTGCCCTATGGGGGACAGGTGTGGCAGGGGCGGGAGCAGGTCGCTGCGCTGATTAGCTTGGGATCCCCCCACACCAGCCGGGAGCGCTGGACGAAGCGCAATTTGGACTTTGTCAACACCCACTATCCGGGGGCCTTTTGGCCCGAGGTCAAATATGTGTGCGTGGCGGGCAGGGTCATCCAGGGGCAGAGGTTGAGTCTGGGATCCCTGTGGCGACAGGAGCATTATCTGGCTTGGCTGGCCTACAACAGCTATTGGCTCACGGCTGGACAGGGGGAATTGTGGGGCGATGGCATTACCCCCATCGAGGCTGCCCACCTGCAGGGGGCTGTTAACCTCACTCTGCCCAACTGCTACCATTCCGGTCGGGGTGGACGGCGCTGGTATGGATCCCCCGAGGTGGTGGAAACTTGGGCTCAGTATCTGGCTTAGGGCCGGGGTTTAGCTGCCAGGCTTGCTTGGGTCGCCGAG
Organism: Thermostichus sp. MS-CIW-26; assembly: GCF_054059115.1. Lineage (NCBI taxonomy): Bacteria > Bacillati > Cyanobacteriota > Cyanophyceae > Thermostichales > Thermostichaceae > Thermostichus > Thermostichus sp. MS-CIW-26. The sequence goes on along the minus strand of NZ_JBSSBV010000040.1, from coordinate 863 downwards.
GGAAGTCTCGGGCAAAGAGGCGGCCGATTGGCGGCGTTCCTGCTGACGCCGGGCGGCTTTTACCATCTCCTCGACCACAGCCCGCGCCTGCTTCATGCGATCCAAACTGCTGCGATAGAGCTCCAGATCTTTTCTCACCCGCTCTGTTGAAAAGGGCAGCTTGCTCACCACATTCTCCAAAAAGCGGCGGGTGCGTTCTTCTGGTTCTTCGTAAAGGGACTTGGCCACAACTTCATAGGCTGTGTAAAGGCCAACAGCTAAGACCCGGCTGTAGGCGTAGGGCGGCTGAGTCATGCGCTCCAAAATGGCTTTCAACCCACCCACATCTTCCGCCTCTGGCTTGAGACAGAGGAGATCAAGTCTTTGACGGGGATCCCCGCTTCCCATCAACTCCAGCAGATCGCGGGCATTCTTGCGCAACACCTCCGGCTTGAGGTGCAGAGCCTTACAGAGGGCGTTGAAAATGGCTTCTCGCTGCTCAGGGGGGTGATAGGCTTCCATCAGCCCGTCGTAGAGGGTGACCAGCCCCAAGGCAAAAAACGGATCGTAGACGAAGGTGCTGTTGACGGTGGTCAGGTGCAGCTCCACCAACAACTCCTCCACCACCCGGCGATAGACGGCGTTGATCGGGCGAGGGTAGGCGCTGAAAAAGGCCGCTTTGGTGGCGGAGAGGGTGCGAACAGGATTCACAGGCAGACAAAAATGAGCTTGAGGATGGCTTCTCTGTTTTTTTATTCTCACCTGTGCTGACCCTGAGGGCAAGCTGTGTTGACATCCTCCCCGGCCTGAAGGCTGGAGATTCCTACCACGCTGCGCATGGATGGCTCCTTGCGCAGTCGTCTCGGCGGGTTCCTGCTTCCGAC